>NZ_JBHMCY010000007.1:103976-134339 GCF_042430725.1 Streptomyces cinereospinus
CGAGCAGCCCACCGCCTGACCCGGTGCACGCCCGGGCGGGGCGGTGGGCCGAGCACGGTGGTCAGGGGCGCAGGCGGGCGGCGAGGCCGGTGAGGAGCCCCACGACGCCCTCCGGGCCGTCGACCACCACGTCCGCCCGCTCCCGCAGCTCGGTCACCTCGTCGCTGCCGCTGCACACCAGCAGACCGGGGGTGCCGCCGGAGCGGAGTTCGCCGACCGCCGCGTAGGCGGGGAGGTCGCCGAGGTCGTCGCCCGCGTAGAGGACGGACTCGGCGCCGAGCTCCCGGACGTACTCGCGCAGGGCGACGCCCTTGTCCATGCCCGGCGGGCGCAGCTCCAGCACCATGCGGCCGGGCTCGACGATCAGGCCGTGGCGGGCGGCGAGGCCGTGGAGGGGGTCGCGCAGTCCGTCGAAGGCTGCCTGCGGGTCGGCGGCGCGGCGGGTGTGGACGGCGATGGCCCGGCTCTTGTCCTCGATCCAGGTGCCCGGCCCGGCGCCGACCCGGTCGAGCAGGCCCGGCAGCTCCTCGCGGACCGCGGCGACGCCGGGGTGCGGGGCGGGGGCGCTGACCTCGCCGCTGACGGCGTCCCAGCGTTCGGCGCCGTAGTGGCCGAGGACGACCAGGTGCTCCAGGCCGCCGGCGCCCGCGAAGCCGCCGTGGCGCACGGCGACGTCGGCCGGGCGGCCGGTGATCACCGCGACGGCCGCGACCTTCGGGGCGAGGGCGGCGAGCGCCGGTACGGCGTCCGGGTGGGCGCGGGCCTGCTCGGGGTCGGGCACGATCGGAGCGAGGGTCCCGTCGAAGTCGAGCGCGATCACCGCCTTGCCCGGCCGGGCGAGGATCGCGTCGAGCCCGGCCCGCCCGGCGGGGGTGGCGGGCGTCGGGAGGGTCTTTCCGGTTGCGGTCTCGTGGCTGCCCATACGGCGACCCTACCGACCCGCCGCCGCGCCTACCGCTCCGCCCGCCGCCGCTCCCGTATCCGCCGCAGCCGGTGCACCGTCACCGGGTCGTGCGCCAGCGCGCGCGGGTCGTCGAGCAGCGCGTTGAGCAACTGGTAGTAGCGGACCGGGGCCAGGCCCAGCTCCTCGCGGATCGCCCGCTCCTTGGCGCCGGGCCCGGTGAAGGCCCGGCGCTCCAGGGCGAGGATGTCCCGTTCCCGGCGGGCGAGCTGCTCGTGGTCCATGCCGTGCACGGTAGCCGCCGCCACCGACAGGGCGGGCCCGGACCGGGGCCGTCAGCCCGCCGCCGCGCTCTCCGCCGTCGTCGCCGTCGACTGCAACTGGCCCAGGATCGACGCCGGGCTGCCGCCCGGTGCCACGGCGGAGCCGATCCGCTGCTTGACCTCGGCGCTGACCGCCGCCCAGGAGGTCTTGCCGACGGGGTAGAGCTCCGCCAGGGCGAGCTCGTCCAGGAAGGGCTTGAGGTCCCGGTCCTCCGCCGCCGCGCTCATCGCGTCGGAGGCGGAGTTGGTGACCGGCAGCAGGTCGTACCGGCGGGAGAAGTCCAGGACGTTCTCCTCGCTGTAGACGAAGTCGAGGAAGTCGCCGACCTCGTCCTGGTGGCCGTTCTGCTTGAAGGCGAGCATCCAGTCGGCGACCCCCATGGTGGCCTCGGACTCGCCGTCCACGCCGGGCATCGGCACCATGCCGAAGTCCACGCCGTGCTGCCCGGCCGTCCTCATCAGGGACGGGTGCCCGTTCAGCATGCCGACCTCGCCCCTGGCGAAGGCGGCGAAGGCGTCGGCCCGGTCGAGCTTGCCGGGGGCGACCGGCCCGGTCAGCTGCCTCCCGACCAGCTCGTCGCGCAGCCAGGTGAAGGTCTGGACGTTCTCCGCGGAGTCGATGGTGTACGTGCCGACCGTGTCGGTGTAGCCGCCGCCCCCGCTGAGCAGCCACTGCATGGTCTCGGCCTGCGCCTCCTCCGAGCCGAGCGGCAGCGCGTAGGGGTACTTCACGCCCTGTGCCCGCAGCGCCTCGGCGGCGGCGGCCAGCTCCGCCCAGGTGGTCGGCGGGGTGAGGCCGGCCTCCTGGAAGAGCTTCTTGTTGTAGAAGAGCAGCCGGGTGGAGGCGGCGAACGGCATCCCGTACTGCACCCCGTTGACCTGCCCCGCCGTCGCCAGCGCGGAGGAGAAGCCGGCCTGCACGGGTATGGAGAGCAGGGCGTCGGCGGTGTAGAGCAGGTCGTCGGCCGCGTAGTCGGCGTACGCCCCGATCTGCGCCATGTCGGGCGCCTTCCCGGCGTCGACCATCTCCTTGACCTCGCGGTCGACGTCGTTCCAGGAGTACACGCTGACCTCGACCCGGACGCCGGGGTGGTCGGCCTCGTAGGCGTCCACCAGCTTCGCCCAGTACTTCTCCGAGCTGTTCGCCGCGGTGTCGCCGTAGTCCGCGGCGACCAGCCTCAGCGTCACGTCGCCGGAGCCTCCGGTGAGGCCGCAGCCGCCGAGGACCGCCGTCATGCCCAGTGCGGACATCACCGCGATCATTCCTGTTCTGCGCCGCCGCTGCACGCTGTAACCCACCCTGTCCATACGTCGTTCACATCGTCCGAAATTCGGAATAAGGTCTACACCACGCGAGTGGACTAGACCTCTTCCGGGTCCACGGGCCACACTGTCCCCCGTGAGACACGTCATCGCCCTCGATGTGGGCGGCACCGGGATGAAGGCCGCCCTGGTCGGGGCGGACGGCGCCCTGCTGCACCGGGCGCGCCGCGCCACCGGCCGCGAGCACGGGCCGCAGGCGGTGGTCGACGGCATCCTCGACTTCGCCGCCGAGCTGCGCGCCCACGGCGAGCGGCACCTCGGCGCCCCCGCGGCCGCCGCCGGAGTCGCCGTCCCCGGCATCGTCGACACCCGGCACGGCATCGCCGCCTACGCGGCCAACCTCGGCTGGCGCGACGTACCGCTGCGCGCGCTGCTCACCGAACGGCTCGGCGGGACCCCGGTCGCCCTCGGCCACGACGTGCGCACCGGCGGCCTCGCCGAGGGCCGCCTCGGCGCCGGCCGGGGAGCCGACCGCTTCCTGTTCGTGGCGCTGGGCACCGGCATAGCGGGCGCGATCGGCATCGACGGCCGGGTGGAACCGGGCGCGCACGGCTTCGCGGGCGAGATCGGCCATGTCGTCGTACGCCCCGGCGGGACCCCCTGCCCCTGCGGTCAGCGCGGCTGCCTGGAGCGGTTCGCCTCGGCCTCGGCGGTCGGCGCGGCCTGGGCCGCGGCCTCCGGCGACGACCGGGCGGACGCCGCGGACTGCGCGAAGGCGGTGGCGTCCGGGGACGCCCGCGCCACCGAGGTCTGGCAGCAGGCCGTCGACGCCCTGGCCGACGGCCTGGTCACCGCCCTCACCCTGCTGGACCCGCGCACGCTCGTCATCGGTGGCGGGCTCGCCGAGGCGGGGGAAACCTTGTTCACACCGCTGCGGGACGCGGTCGGACGACGCGTCACCTTCCAGAAGCCGCCGACGATCGTTCCCGCGGCCCTCGGGGACACGGCGGGATGCCTCGGCGCCGGACTCCTGGCCTGGGACCTGCTCACCACAACGGACCGTACGGAGGAACCGACGTGACCGGTATGCCCTCAGCGGCGCGGGGTACCGCGCGACCAGCCGCGAGCGACCCGCACCCCGCGGCGGACGGGACCCCCCTGGTCCTGGCCGGCGCCGGCGTCGTCCTCCCCACCGGGATCGCCGCGGACGGCGAACTGGTCGTCGACGGCGCCCGGATCGCCGCCGCGGCCCCGCACAACGCCCCGGTGGTCGACCTGTCCGGCCACTGGGTGGTGCCCGGCTTCGTGGACCTGCACAACCACGGCGGCGGCGGCGCCTCCTTCACCTCCGGCACCGTCGAGGAGGTCCTGCGGGGCATCCGCACCCACCGCCTGCACGGCACGACCACCCTGGTCGCCTCCACGGTCACCGGCGACATGGACTTCCTCACTTACCGCGCCGGCCTGCTGTCCGAACTGGCCGAGCAGGGCGAGATCGCCGGCATCCACTTCGAGGGCCCGTTCATCTCGCCGTGCCGCAAGGGCGCGCACTCCGAGGCGCTGCTGCGCGACCCGCAGCCGGCGGACGTGCGCAAGCTGATCGACGCGGCGCGCGGCCGGGCCAGGATGCTGACGCTCGCCACCGAACTGCCGGGCGGCATCGACTCCGTGCGGCTGCTGGTGGAGCACGGCGTGATCGCGGCGGTGGGCCACACGGACGCCACGTACGAGCAGACGGTCCAGGCCATCGACGCGGGCGCGACGGTCGCCACGCACCTGTTCAACGCCATGCCCGCGCTCGGCCACCGCGCCCCCGGCCCGGTCGCCGCCCTCCTGGAGGACGAGCGGGTCACCGTCGAGCTGATCAACGACGGCACGCATCTGCACCCGGCCGTCCTGGAGCTGGCGTTCCGTCACGCGGGCGCGGACCGGGTCGCGTTCATCACGGACGCGATGGACGCGGCCGGGTTCGGCGACGGCCGGTACCTGCTCGGCCCGCTGGAGGTCGAGGTCAGCGAGGGCGTGGCCCGGCTGGTCGAGGGCGGCTCGATCGCGGGCTCCACGCTCACCCAGGACCGCGCCTTCAAGCGGGCGGTGACCGTCGACCGGCTCCCGGTCGAGGACGTCGTCAGGGCCCTGTCCGCCAACCCGGCCCGGCTGCTCGGGATGGACGACCGGATCGGCTCGCTGGAACCCGGCAAGGACGCCGACCTGGTCGTGCTGGACGCGCACTTCGACCTCAAGGGCGTGATGCGCCGGGGCGAATGGGTGCTCGATCCCCGACTGGGCTGATTCCTCCGCCGGTGCGGAGACGGTGGCCGGCCCGAGGGCTGGGCGGCCCGCCGTCTCTTTGGCATGATCGATCCTCCGGAATTCGACACACGCGTCCTCGGGGGAGGTCGGCCCCGGTGATCCTGACGGTCACGCTGAACACCGCTCTCGACATCACGTACCGCGTGGGCTCCCTGCGGCCCCACGCCACCCACCGGGTCTCCGAGGTGACCGAACGCCCCGGCGGCAAGGGCCTGAACGTGGCCGGGGTGCTGGCCGCGCTCGGCCACGACGTGACGGTCACCGGGTTCGCCGGCGGCGGCACCGGACGGATCGTCCGGGACCGGCTGGCGGCCACGCCCGGCCTGACCGACGCGCTGGTCCCGACCGGCGGCGCGACCCGGCGCACGATAGCCGTGGTGGACGAGCGCACCGGCGACACCACCCGGCTCGACGAGCCCGGCCCGGCGATCGCGCCGCCCGAGTGGTCCGCCTTCCAGGAGATCTACGAGGACCTGCTCGGGACGGCCTCGGCCCTCGCCCTGTGCGGCAGCCTGCCGCCCGGGGTGCCGGTCGGCGCGTACGCGGGCCTGATACGCACCGCCCGCGCGGCCGCCGTCCCCGTGCTGCTGGACACCAGCGGCGAGCCGCTGCGCCGCGGGGTCGCCGCGCGCCCCGACATCGTCAAGCCCAACGGCGACGCGCTGGCCGAACTCACCGGCGCGCACGAGCCGTTGCGCGCCACCCGCGCCGCCCGGCGGCGCGGCGCCCACGCGGTCGTCGCCTCCCTGGGCGCTCAGGGCCTGCTGGCGGCCACCCCGGAGGGCACCTGGCGTGCCACCCCGCCGGGCCGGGGGCACGGCGACCCGGCCGGCGCCGACGACTCCGTCACGGCGGCCCTGCTGGCCGGAGTGGTGGAGCACCGGCCGTGGCCGGAGCGCCTGGCCCACGCGGTGGCGCTGGCGGCGGCCACGGTGCACGCCCCGGCCGCGGGCGAGTTCGACCGGGGGGCGTACGAGGAACTGCTGCGGCGGGTCGCGGTGACCGGGGAGGTCAGCGCGGCCTGAGCCACCGGATCCGGCTCGGCCGGCTCAGCCGCCGACCCAGCCTTCGACCAGCCACATCTGATCGAGGTTGGCGTCGCACTGGTTGCCCTGCTCGCAGGAGACCCTGATGGTGTTGGTGCCCTTGTTGAGCTGGACGTAGTTGTACGTGCGCGTCCAGCCCTTGGCGTAGTCGCCCTCGGCGGCGTTCGCGTAGTTCTTCATGTTGACCGGCGTGGTCGAGGCGGTGCCGTTGACCGTGAGGGTGGCGTTGGCGTCCTTGCCGGGCACGCCGTAGCCGACGTAGAGGGTGTACTGGCCGGACTCGGGGATGCCGTTGACGGTCCAGGTGACCGAGGAGCCGACGGAGTTGAAGCCGGTCACGTAGACCCCGCCGTCCGCCTGGGCGCCCTGGACGTCGGAGGCGGTGGTGGCGGTGCCGCCGAGCTGGAGGGCCTTGGCGTCGATGGTCGGCAGCTCGGCGTCGCTCTGCCCGCTGCTCTCCCCCGACGGGGTCGGCTCCGCGCTCTGCGGGGCGGACACGGTCGCGGAGGGCCGGTCGCCGCCCGCGTCCGGGTCGTCGTCGCCGCCCAGCATGGCCACGCCGATCCCGACGACGACCGCGGCGACCACCGCGACGGCACCGATCAGCAGGCCTCTGGTGTTGGGCCCGCGGCCCCGGCCGCCGCCCCCGCCGGACCCGTGCCCGGGCATCGGCTGCTGGCTGGCCGGCGCGCCGCCCGGGAAGGTCTCGGGTGCGGCGTAATGCGCGTTAGGCCGGCCGTGGGCGCCCTGCTGCTGCGGCACGCCCGGCGGGCCGTAGGCCTGCTGACCGTACGGCCGCTCGCCGACCGTACGCACCCTGCTGACCGAGTTCGGGTAGCCGTAACCGCCGGACGGCGGCTGGGCGCCGTTGGCCTGACCGTCGGCGTACAGGTAGCCGAACGGGTCGTCGTCCTCGGGCGTGCTCGCGCCGTTGTTGCCGGGCGTCATCCCTTGGTACTCCTCAACAGGTGCGGAACGAATGCGGTACGTGGTGAGAAGGGCGAGCCTACCCGTTCCTGATGGCCCGAACGGGTGACCGGGGTCGCATCACCCGGCGACCTGCGGATCATCCCGCGCGCCGGTGCTGTTTGGGACGAGACCGTTTCTCGACGTACATCCGTTCGTCAGCGGATTTCAGCACCTCGTCCGCCGTCATGCCGCAGTGCGCCCAGCCGATGCCGAAACTGGCCCCGACCCGTACGGCCCGTCCCTCGGCCCGGATCGGCTGGATGATCTCGTTGCGCAGCCGTACGGCGAGATCCTGGGCGTCGGCCCGGCCGAGCCCGTCGGCGAGGATCACGAACTCGTCACCGCCGAGCCGGGCCACCGTGTCGCCGTCCCGGACGCCGTTGCCGAGCCGCCGGGCGACCTCGATGAGCACGGCGTCGCCCGCGTTGTGCCCGAACCGGTCGTTGATCGACTTGAAGCCGTCGAGGTCGCAGAAGAGCACCGCGAGCCCCTTGGTGCCGTCGTCCCGGTCATCCTCGGGGGCGACGGTGTGCACGTGGTGGTCGTGGACGTCGTAGGTGTCCCCGCCGCCCGGCACGAAGTCGAAACCCTGGCCGCCGGTGTCGTAGCCGGGGTGGCCGAAGGCCGCGTCGTGGGAGTCGTAGGCGCCGGGGTGGCCGGCCTGGGGGCGCTGGCAGAGCCGGGCGGACAGGCGCGAGCGCAGCTCGGCGGAGTTGGGCAGGCCGGTGAGGGAGTCGTGGGAGGCGCGGTGGGCGAGCTGGAGCTCGCGGCGCTTGCGCTCCTCGATGTCCTCGACGTGGGTGAGCAGGAAGCGGGGCCCGTCGGCGGCGTCGGCGACGACCGAGTTGCGCAGGCTGACCCAGACGTAGGTGCCGTCGCGCCGCCCGAGGCGCAGCTCGGCCCGGCCGCCCTCGGCGGAGGTGCGCAGCAGCGTGCCTATGTCCTCGGGGTGGACCAGGTCGGAGAAGGAGTAGCGGCGCATCGCGGAGGCGGGGCGGCCCAGCAGGCGGCACAGCGCGTCGTTGGTGCGCAGTATGCGGCCGTGCTGGTCGCCGCCCAGCTCGGCGATGGCCATACCGGACGGGGCGTACTCGAACGCCTGCCGGAAGCTCTCCTCGCTCGCCCGCAGGGCCTGCTGCTCGCGCTCCAGGCGGACCAGGGCGCGCTGCATGTTCGCACGCAGACGCGCGTTGCTGATGGCGATGGCGGCCTGGAAGGCGTACATCTGGAGCGCCTCGCGGCCCCATGCGCCGGGCCGGCGGCCGTTGCGCGGCCGGTCCACGGACAGCACGCCGATCAGCTCGCCGGAGGCGGGGCCGCCCTGGGCGCCGGGCGCGTACATGGGGGCGAAGAGGCGGTCGGAGGGGTGCCACTCGTCCTCGAAGCGGGGCGCGGGCCCCTCGGTGTACCACTGCGGGACGTCGTCGTCGTCGAGGACCCAGCCCTCGGTGTGCGGTATGAAGACGAGGTCGCCCCACTGCTCGCCCATGCCCAGCCGCCGCTCCCAGGACTCGCGGGAGCCGACCCGGCCGGTGATCAGCGCCTCGGCGGCGGGGTTGCCGGAGAAGGCGGCGACGACCAGGTCGCCGTCGGGGCGCACCAGGTTGATGCAGGCCAGCTCGTAGCCGAGGGCGCTGACGACCCCGTCCGCGACCGTCTGCAGTGTGTCCGCCAGGCTGCGGGCCGTGTTCATGTCGGCCATGACCTGGTGCAGCTGCCGCAGGGACGCAAGGCGGACATACGGCTCCGAATCGGTCTCCATGCTCGCCCTCCCCCCGAGACTTGGCAGCGAATCAAGGGTTCTCTTCGGCGCCTTTTCCGAGTGGTGCCCTTGCAACTACTTCCGAGTGGCGCCCTTGCAGCCTCCCGCCACTGAATCACAGCGCGCTGCCCACTCGGTACACAGGGTCAACAATTCATGCCCCTTGTGACTCAAGTCACAGATGAACGTGAACAATTGAGTGGAGTTTCTGCGTTTTTCCCGTGCGTTCCCCGAACACAGAATGTGTGCGGGTGCCCCGGTCCCCGTCCGGGGCCGTTCGGTCGCTGGACCTAGGTCCGCCTTAGGGCCGAGGTCCGATGCGGCACCGCCGGAACGGAGATTAGCGTTTCGTCCGTGCCGAACACACACGCATCCGCACCTCCCGTCTCCGTGCCCGCCCAGCCTTCCCCGGCATCGCCCGTTGGGCATGCTGTGGGGGTGACCGACGACGAGTTCCGTGCCGCGATGTCCCGGCTGGCCGCGGGCGTGGTCCTGGTGACCGCGTGCGAGCCGGCCCTCGACCCCGACGACCCGCAGGCGCCGGGCGGCGAGGACGTCGGCATGACGGCGACGGCCTTCATGTCCGTCTCCCTCGACCCGCCCCTGGTCATGGTCAGCCTGCGCGAGGGCGCCCGGATGGACGACCTGCTGAGCGAGCAGCCCCTGTGGGCGGTCTCGGTCCTGTCCGAGAGCCAGCGGCACATCGCCGGCCGGTTCGCCATGAAGGGCCGCATCAGCGACCGGCTGCTCTTCGAGGACATCCCCTACGTCCGCGGCGAGGCGACGGGCGCGCCCCTGGTGGGCGGCGCGCTGGCGACGCTGGAGTGCCGCACCGAGCAGCGGGTGACGGCCGGGGACCACACGCTGGTGATCGGGCGGGTGCTGACCGCCCGGGTGCCCAGCGCGGACGGGGGCCCGCTGCTGTACTTCAAGGGACGCTACCGGCACCTGGGCTGAGCCGGCGGCCCGGGCCGGGCGGCGGGAGCACCGGCGCGGATGAGAGCGGATGAGAACGGCACTAGTGCCAGTCGCGGCCGGAGCGGCCCCGCTTGGTGTCCGAGCGCTGCTTCTTCTCGCGCAGCCGGCGTTCGTTGATGCCGCGCGGGATCCGGGTCGGCCGGCGGGGCCTGGGCGGCGGCGCGGTGGCCTCGGCGAGGAGGGCGGCGAGCCGTACGGCGGCGGCCTCGCGGTTGCGCCACTGGGAGCGGTGCTCGGAGGAGCGGACGGTGACGACCCCGTCGACGAGGCGCCCGGCCAGCCGCTCCAGGGCGCGCTGCTTCCACACCTCGGGCAGGGCCTCGGTGGCGGCGAGGTCGAACCGCAGCTCCACGCTGGTGTCACTGGTGTTGACGTGCTGGCCGCCCGGCCCGGAGGAACGCGTGAAACGCCACTGGAGCTCGGTCTCGGGCAGCGAGACGGAGCCGCGGATGACGTGGGGACCGGCCATGGCTGACATGTTCCCGTCTGCGCGGTGCGGAAGTCATGCGAATATCGCCGACCCGGCCGGGCCGCCGGGTAAAGAAAGTAAAGCGGGGGGAACCCGTGGCACCACCCGCGGCGTTCATAGAGGTAGCGGTAGCTTCTGTAACCGCACACGCATAGCGCACGCATAGCGCACGCATCGAGGGAAGGAACTCCCGACCATGGCTGTAAGCCTGTCCAAGGGTGGCAACGTCTCGCTCACCAAGGAGGCTCCGGGCCTGACCGCCGTCACCGTGGGCCTCGGCTGGGACGTCCGCACCACCACCGGCACCGACTTCGACCTCGACGCGTCCGCGATCGCGGTCAGCACGCAGGGCAAGGTCTACTCGGACCAGCACTTCGTGTTCTTCAACAACAAGCAGACGCCGGACCAGACGATCGTCCACACCGGTGACAACCGCACGGGTGAGGGCGCGGGCGACGACGAGCAGATCAACGTCAACCTGGCCGGCCTCCCCGCCGACATCGACAAGATCGTCTTCCCGGTCTCGATCTACGACGCGGAGTCCCGCTCGCAGAACTTCGGCCAGGTCCGCAACGCCTACATCCGCATCATCAACCAGGACGGCGGCACCGAGATCGCCCGCTACGACCTGTCGGAGGACGCCGCCACCGAGACCGCCATGGTCTTCGGCGAGCTCTACCGCAACGGTGCCGAGTGGAAGTTCCGCGCCGTCGGCCAGGGCTACGCCTCGGGCCTGGTCGGCATCGCCCAGGACTTCGGCGTGAACGTCTGAGCCACGGCCGCCCCAGGCCCCTGACGCCGGACCCCGGCGCCGCCGACGCGGCTCCGGGGGCCCGGCGGCGCTCGTCACGGCTGCCGCGGTCTGCCCTCGCCGTACAGCCACTCCTTCCAGACCTCGTCGAAGTCCTTGCCCGGCGCCCGCCGCTCGACGTACGCCGTGAAGTCCGCGGTGCTCGCGTTGGCGTGCCGGTGGGCGGCGGACCAGCCGCGGAGCAGGGCGCGGAAGGCGGTCTCGTCGGCGAGGGTCCGGCGGACCCGGTGCAGGACCATCGCCCCGCGGTCGTAGACGGGCCGGCCGGAGACGTGGGCGGCGTCCGGCGGGTTGGCGGGCGGGAAGGACCAGACGGCCTCGTTCTCCGCGGGGACGGCATAGCGGGTCCCGGCGTACAGCTGGTCGAAGACCTGCTGGGCGGTGTCGCCGCCGTGCTCCTCCGTCCAGAGCCACTCCGCGTACGTCGCGAAGCCCTCGTTGAGCCACATGTCCCGCCAGGACGCGGGCGTGACGGAGTTGCCGTACCACTGGTGGGCGAGTTCGTGGACGAGCAGGCCGGTGTCGGGGGCGCCGGGGAAGACGGGGCGGTTCTGGGTCTCCAGGGCGTAGCCGGCGTCGCCGGGGCGCTCGACGATCGCGCCGGCGGAGGCGAACGGGTACGGGCCGAAGAGGTCCTCCGCCCAGGCGAGGACCTCCGGGACGCGGGCCAGGACCGCGCGGCTCGCGGCGGCCTCGGCCGGGTCGACGGCGGTGTGCACGGGCAGGCCCCGGGGGGTCACCGTGCGGGTGACGTCGTAGCGGCCGATGGCGAGGGTGGCGAGGTAGCTCGCCATGGGACGGCGGGTGCGCCAGGTGGCGGTGGTACGGCCGCCGGTGGTCCGTTCCGCGCGCAGTTCCCCGTTCGACACGGCCCGCAGGCCCCGCGGCACGGTGACGGTGATGTCGTACGCCGCCTTGTCGGACGGGTGGTGGTTGCCGGGGTACCAGGCCATGGAGCCGACCGGCTGGCCCAGGGCCAGCGCGCCGTCGTCGGTGGGCAGCCAGCCCTCCTGCGAGCCGTCCGGGTCGGTGATCGTGGCCGGAGTGCCGGAGTAGCGGACCGCCACCCGGAAGGTGCGGCCCTCGGCCAGGCCGTCGCGGGGGCGGACGGTCAGCTCCTGGCCGGCCCGGTTCCAGCGGGCGGCGGTGCCGTCGACGGTGACCTGCCCGACGGTGAGCCCCCTGAGGTCCAGGTCGAAGGCGGACAGGTCCTGGGTGGCCCGGGCGGTGATCGCGGCCCGGCCGGTGAGCTGGCGGGTGCCGGGGGTGTACGACAGGGTCAGGCCGTAGTGGGTGACGTCGTACCCGCCGTTGCCCGCGTGCGGGAAGTACGGATCGCCCGCGCCGGAGCCGCCGGGGGTGCCCTCGACCGCGGTGCCTGTGCACGCCGTCAGGGCGAGGGCGAGCAGGGCCGCGGGGACAACCGGTGCGTAACGGGACACGTCCGAGATCCTACGAGTGGCATGACACCATCACCTACGTGCTCGACATCGGCTACGCCCTCTCCACCCGCTTCCCGGACCCGCCCCAGACCGACTACCGCCGCGCGGACGTGCACGCCCTGCGGCACGACCTGTTCTGCGGTGACGTCTATCTCGCCGACACCGACACGGACCGGGAGCTGTCCACAGCCTGGGGATGGGTGCCGGTGCTCGACTTCGCGTGGGCCCTGTGCGACATCGTCGAGCAGCTGGACCGCGACCCGGCGGGCTCCCGCGCCGCCCGTCCCCAGCACGCGGAGCTGGACTTCACCGAGTCCACCGACCGGCTGCTCTTCGAGCGCCGCTTCGGCTGGGTCGACATCGAGTCCGACTGGCAGCCGGCCGAGGAGCCCCCGCTCACCTTCTCCCACGGCGACCTGCGCCGCGAGGCCCGGGACTTCCTGCACGACCTGATCGCCGACCTGTGCGACCTGCACGAGGACCTGGCGGAGAACCCGGCGGTCTGGTCCCTCCAGGCGCGCTTCCCACGGGTCCCGTGACCCCGCGGGCACCCGGGGCCCGGGCACTGCCGGGGCGCTCCGGCAGACCCCGTGACGCCACCGGCACCCGGCGCCGTCGGCACACCGCGGGCCCGCGGGCGGTATCACGGGAGGCGTGGGAGTGCTCCCGCGGTGCGGGGCGCCGGGTGCGCGGGCGTCGCGGAGCCTGGGGGAAGTGACCCCGCGCCGAGCGGTCACTCCACCCTGATCCCCAGGGCCCCCGCCAGCACCGGCGCCAGCTCCACCAGCTGCCCCGCGCTGATCACGGCCCCCGACAGCCGGTCGATCCCCCGGGTGATCTCCAGGGGCGCCGCGCCCCGCAGGTCCACGTCCGCCAGGGTCGCCGCGCCGAAGTCCGCCCCCTTCAGCACGGAGTCCGTGAACTCGACGCGCTCCAGGGACGCGCCCGCGAAGTCCGGTTCGACCAGGACGCAGCCCTCGAAGACCACGTCTCTCAGCCGGGCCGCCCGCAGGTTGAGGAAGTCGAGCTTGCCGCCCCGGACCAGCACGCGTTCCAGGACGGCACCGTGCAGCTGGGCGCCGCCCAGGCGGGCGTCGCGCAGCTCGACGTCCCGCAGGGTGGCTTCGCCCAGGTCCGTGCCGACGCCGCGCGGGGCGGTCAGGACCGAGTCCAGCAGGCGCGCCCGGTGCAGCCGCGTCCCGTCCAGCGCGCACCCCGTCAGCGCGCAGTCCATGAAGCGGGCGCCCGCGCCGTCCTGCCCGCCCAGCTCCGCGTCCCGGAACTCCAGCCCGTCGTAGTCCCCGTCCGGCTCCAGCCCTCCGCCTCCGTACGCCTCCAGCCCCGGCAGCCGCACCTCCGGCCGCCGGGCCGCCCGTACGCCGCCCGCCGCTCGCCTCACCATGCCCCCATCCTGCACCCCACCACTGACAGCCGGCCTGACCTGCGAAGACATGCGTGCCACGAGAACCAGGCCGCCCGAATCCGGCCCGCGATGTCACATACGGGGCCGCCACCGGAGTCGTACGGGCGACAGCAGCAAGGCACCCGAGCAACCCCGAGCAACTCCGAGCAACCCCGAGCAACCCCGAGCAACAAGGAGACCGATCCCATGCCCCGTCTCACCGTCATCGGCGGCGGCTTCGCCGGCCTGACCGCCGCGATCGCCGCCGCCGAAGCGGGCGCCAAGGTCACCGTCCACGAGGCCCACCACACCCTCGGCGGGCGGGCCCGCACCGCCGAGGGCCCCTACCGGACGAACGAGGGCCCGCACGCCCTCTACGACGGCGGCCCGCACTGGGCCTGGCTCAAGCAGCGCGACCTGATCGGTCCGCTCGCCCCCGTCCCGCCCCTGGAGGCCGCCCGGCTGCGGCTGCGCCACCGGGGCGCCCTGCGCCGTACCCCGCCGTTCGCCATGCTCAAGCTGCTGCGCCGCGCCGCCCGGCAGGCCCCCGTCGACGTCGACTTCCTGACCTGGGCCACCGAGCAGGCGGGCGAGGAGGGCGCGCGGGCCGCCGCGCACTACTCCGCCGTCGCCCTCTTCCACCACGACCCCGGCGCCCTGTCCGCCGCGTTCGTGCAGGAACGCCTGCGCCGGGCCACCAAGCTGCCGCCCGAGGCGCACTATCCGCGCGGCGGCTGGGCGAGCGTCATCGACCGGATGGCCGCCCGGGCCTGGAACCTGGGCGTCCGGATCGAGACCGCGTCCCGCGCCGACACCCTGCCCACCGGCACGCCCGTCATCGTCGCCACCTCCCTCGACGCCGCCCGCCGCCTGCTCGGCGACGACTCGCTGACCTGGCCGAGCGGTCGCACGGCCCTGATCGACCTGGCCGTACGCACCCGGCGCGGCGACTCCTTCATCGTCTCCGACCTGGACGCGCCCGGCTGGCTGGAACGCTTCACCGCGCAGGACCGCACCCTCGCCCCGGCCGGCGAGCAGCTCGTCCAGGGGCAGATCCCGATCGCCCCGCACGAGTCCCGCGCCGACGGCGTCGCCCGCGCCGAGCAGCTGCTCGACCTGGGGTTCGCCGGCTGGCGCGACCGCGTCACCTGGCGGCGCGAGGCCGTCGCGGCCGGCCGTACCGGCGCCGTGGACCTGCCCGGCACGACCTGGCGCGACCGGCCCGCCGTGCACCGCGGCGACGGCGTGTACCTGGCCGGCGACCAGGTCGCCGCGCCCGGTGTCCTGTCGGAGGTGTCCTTCAACAGCGCGCTGACCGCCGTGTCGCTGGCGCTCGGGCAGCGCCGCCCGCGGGCGCTCGGCCTGCGGCACGCTTGACCTCGACCAGGCTTGATGTTGAACAGTGGGGCGGCAAGAGCAGCGAAACCGCCAGCGACGGGGGGACCCACTCATGCACGCCATCCGCCTCCACTCCTTCGGCCCCGCCGAGAACCTGGTTCTCGAGGAGGTCCAGGACCCCCGGCCGGCCCCGGGCCAGGTCCGCGTCGCCGTCCGGGCCGCCGGGGTGCACCTGCTCGACGCGGCCCTGCGCGCCGGCCACCCGGGCCCCGGCCGCGCGCCCGAGCTGCCCACCGTCCCCGGCCGCGAGGTCGCCGGGGTCGTCGACGCGCTCGGCGCGGGCACGGACGAGGCCTGGCTCGGCAAGCGGGTCGTCGCCCACCTCGGCTTCGTCCCCGGCGGTTACGCCGAACTGGCCGTCACCGACGCCGGCCGCCTGCACGAGATCCCCCCGGGACTCGGCTTCGCCGCGGCCGTCGCCATGGTCGGCACGGGGCGTACGGCGATGGGCGTCGTGCAGTTCGCCGAGCCGGGGCCGGGCGACGTGGTCGTGGTCCCCGCCGCGGCCGGCGGCATCGGCACCCTGCTCGTGCAGTACGCGAAGAACGCCGGTGCCACCGTCATCGGCCTGGCCGGCGGCCCGGAGAAGACCGGGCGGGTCGCCGCGAACGGCGCCGACCTCGCCGTCGACTACCGCGACCCCGACTGGCCGGAGCGGATCCGGGCCTACGACGGCAAGGTCACCGTCGTGTACGACGGCGTCGGCGGCGACGCCGCCCGCACGGCCGTCGGCCTGCTCGCCCCCGGGGGCCGGCACATCGTCTTCGGCTGGTCCGCCGACGGCATCCGGGACGGCGGGCCGCTGGTCGTCGAGGGCGTCACCGTGCAGGTGCTCGGACCGGTGATGCTGGAGCGGGCGGGCGGCCCGGACCCCCTGCGCACCCTGGAGCTCCGCGCCCTCGCCGAGGCCGCCGCGGGCCGGCTGACCCCGGCCGTCCACCGCTTCCCGCTCTCCGAGGCCGCCGCCGCGCACCGCGCCCTGGAGAACCGGGGCACGACCGGCAAGGTGGTCCTGGAGCCGTGAGCGAAATGCCCGGCGACTACCTGGCCGGGTGGGGCGTGGCATCAGTGCGGTACGCCCCGTTTCATGGTCTTCTGGCCAGGTGACCGCGCCTCGGACGAGTGACCTTACGGACCGCGTGGCTGCCGACCCCCACCGCTGGTGGAGCCTGGTGGTGATCGCCGTCGCCCAGTTGATGGTCGTCCTCGACTCGACCATCGTGAACATCGCGCTGCCGTCCGCCCAGGACGAGCTCGGCATGTCCGACGGTGACCGCCAATGGGTGATCACCGCGTACACCCTCGCCTTCGGCGGGCTGCTGCTGCTCGGCGGCCGGATCGCCGACCTGCTCGGCCGCAAGCGCGTCTTCGTCACCGGGCTGATCGGCTTCGCCACCGCCTCCGCGCTGGGCGGCGCCGCCGTCAGCCCGGGCATGCTGTTCGGCGCCCGCGCGCTCCAGGGAGCCTTCGCGGCCGTGCTCGCCCCGTCCGCGCTGAGCCTGCTCGCCACGGCGTTCACCGACCCCAGGGAGCGCGGCAAGGCCTTCGGCATCTTCGGCGCCCTGGCCGGCAGCGGCTCCGCTCTCGGCTTCATCGCCGGCGGGCTGCTCACCGAGTACCTCGACTGGCGCTGGTGCCTGTACGTCAACACGCCCATCGCGATCGTCGCGGTGTGCGGCGCCTTCGCCGTCCTGCGCGACCGGCCCGGCCGGGCGGGCGCCCGGCTCGACGTCCCCGGCGCGCTGCTCGGCTGCGGCGGCCTGGTCGCGCTCGTCTACGGCTTCAGCGAGGCCGAGTCCCGCGGCTGGGCCGACGGGTTCGTGCTCGGCCTGCTCACGGCGGGCGCGGCGCTGCTGGCGGTCTTCGTGTGGTGGCAGGCCAGGACGCCCGAGCCGCTGCTGCCGCTGCACATCGTCCGGGACCGCGACCGCGCGGGCTCCTACCTGACGATGATGCTGGCCATCATGGGCATGTTCGGCCTGTTCCTCTTCATGACCTACTACTTCCAGGTCGTCCTCGGCTACTCGCCCGCGTGGACCGGCCTGGCCTTCGTCCCCCTCACGGCGGCGACCGTCACCGGCTCCCTCCAGATCGCGGGCCGGCTGCTCCAGCACGTCCCGCCGCGCACCCTGATGGCCCCCGGCATGTTCCTGGCCGCGTGCGGGATGGTGATGCTCACCCGGCTCACCGTCGACTCCGCCTACCTTACCGACATCCTGCCCGGCCTGCTCCTGATCGGCCTCGGCATGGGCCTGACGTACATGCCGGTGTTCGCGACGGTGACGGCCGGCGTCGCCCCGCGGGACTCCGGCGTCACCTCGGCGACCCTCAACACCTCGCAGCAGGTGGGCGGCTCCGTCGGTACGGCCCTGCTGAACACCGTCGCCACCACCAGCACCGCCGGCTACCTCACCGCCCACCTCACCGACCCCGCCGCGCGCGCGGAGGTGACCCGCGAGGCCGTCGTCCACGGCTACACGGTCGCCCTGTGGTGCGCCGCCGGCCTGATGCTGCTGGCCGCCCTGGTCACGTCCCTGCTGGTCACGGCGAGGGCCCCGAAGCACGGGACGGCGGGACGGGCACCGGTGGCGGAGTCGGTCGGCTAGCGCCGCCCCGAGGAGGTGTCCTGGCCGGGACCCGCCCCGTCGGACCCCAGCTCGGCCAACGCCCCGTCGGTCAGCCGGTACACCGACCACTCGTCCTGCGGACGGGCCCCCAGGGACTCGTAGAAGTCGATCGCGGGCCGGTTCCAGTTCAGTACCGCCCACTCCAGGCGCTCGTAGCCGCGCCGCACGCAAGTCCGGGCCAGTTCCCGCAGCAGCGCCTTGCCGTGACCGCCGCCCCGCGCGTGCGGGCGGACGTACAGGTCCTCCAGGTAGATGCCGTGCACGCCGCGCCAGGTGGAGAAGTTGAGGAACCACAGCGCGAAGCCGACCGCCTCTCCGGTGGCGTCGTCGGCCGCGATGTGCGCGTACGCCGCGGGGCGCTCGCCGAACAGGGCCTCCCGCAACTGCTCCTGGGTGGCCTTCACCTCGTGGGGTGCCTTCTCGTACTCGGCGAGCTCCCGCACCAGGGCGTGGATCAGGGGGACGTCGTCAGGTGTGGCGGTACGGATCATGCCCGCAGGCTAGTGCCGCCGGGCGGTCTCCAGCCGCACCGCCTCCGCCGCCCGGCCCTCCTCGATCTCCCCCACGCAGTTGTGCAGCACGTGTCCCACGGTCCACGCGCGCGGCCCCGGCCCCCGGACGTCCGTCAGTGCGTCGAACCGCCGGCGGACCCCCTCGGCACCGAGACGGCCGTGGCCGCCCGCACCCTGCGCGACCTGGTCCGGCTCGACTCCGGCCAGCACACCCGCACCGGCCTCACCGACCTGCCCCGGGTCGGCCACCGGGTGCCCGAGTGGGAGCCGGAGCCGCTGCGCCGGCTGGGCGTCCACGGCAGGTACGCCGCCTGCCGCACCGCCGACCGCCGCGAACCGACCGCGCACGGCACCGGGTCGTCCCGGCCGGCGCGGCCGGCGGACCGGGTGGCGGGACGGCACTGACCCGGCCGGCCCGGCCCGGGAAGCGGCCCGGTCCCGGCGTCCCGGACCCGCCGCGAGGTCCGTGCCGGGTTCAGGACCCGCCCGCGAGGAGGGCGGCGACGGCCCGCTCGGACCAGTGGCCGGACGCCCCCGGGCAGGCCGCGACGTACTCGGCGATCGCGTCCGCGTCCCAGACGCCGGCCGACAGCAGCCCGGCGGCCAGCAAGCGCACGTAGGCCGCCGAGGGCGCGTTCCACCGGACGTCGGTCATGCCCCAGGGAGCGGTGAGAGTCAGTACGGGCAGGCCGTCGATCTGACCGGCGCACACCAGCGTCTCGTAGCGTCCCTCGCCCAGCACGGCCCGCCCGTGTGCCAGGACCTCGCCGAGAGCGAGGTCCGTCCCCGGCTCCCGGTACATCTCCTGGGCGGCGATGTCGGCGAACTGCCCCGTGGTCACCAGGTGCGCCCTGGCCAGCACCCGGCCGGACACCGCCGGGTCGTAGAAGGCCCGGCCGCCTCCCCACACCGGCGACTCGGTGGCGAAGTACAGCGCGCCGGACAGTTCGACCGCGAGCGAGCGGGCCGGCATGTCGGGGTTCCGGCAGCCGGGATACTCCCGTGCCGCGCCCACGGGACGCCCGCCGCGGAGGTAGCAGGCGAGCCGGTCGAGGTGCAGGTTCGAGCCGTAGGCGGCGTACCAGACCGCCGCCGGCTCCCGGTCGACGGGCAGCGCCGGATCGATGCTGCTGAGCGCTTTCACAGGCGTTGCCCCTGGTGGCGATGGAGCCCCCTGTCGGATTCGAACCGACGACCTTCGCTTTACAAGAGCGGCGCTCTGACCAGCTGAGCTAAGGAGGCCTGCACGCGCGTGACCGCGTGCCCGTGCAGTGTACCCACGTCCCGCCCCCGCCCTGTCGAATATTTCCGCGAAGTTCACCGCGGCAGGGCTGCTGACAGAACAGGTGAACGCGGGGTACCGTCCTCACGCAGTTCACACGCGTGGACTAAACCAACCACCTTCCTACAACGGATCGTCCGGCACGTTCCTGCCGGTAGAAGGGGGCCCATTCACCATGGCCACTGTCACGTTCGACAAGGCGACCCGGATCTACCCGGGTTCCGACAAGCCCGCCGTCGACGCCCTCGACATCGAGATCGCGGACGGCGAGTTCCTCGTCCTGGTCGGCCCGTCCGGCTGCGGCAAGTCCACCTCCCTGCGCATGCTCGCGGGCCTGGAGGACGTCAACGGCGGCGCCATCCGCATCGGCGACCGCGACGTCACCCACCTGCCGCCGAAGGACCGGGACATCGCCATGGTGTTCCAGAACTACGCCCTCTATCCGCACATGACCGTCGCCGACAACATGGGCTTCGCGCTCAAGATCGCCGGCGTCAACAAGGCGGAGATCCGGCAGAAGGTCGAGGAGGCCGCGAAGATCCTCGACCTCACCCCGTACCTGGACCGCAAGCCGAAGGCGCTCTCCGGCGGTCAGCGCCAGCGTGTCGCCATGGGCCGCGCGATCGTGCGCGAGCCGCAGGTCTTCCTCATGGACGAGCCGCTGTCGAACCTCGACGCCAAGCTCCGCGTCTCGACCCGTACGCAGATCGCCTCCCTCCAGCGCCGCCTCGGCATCACCACCGTCTACGTCACCCACGACCAGGTCGAGGCGCTGACGATGGGAGACCGCGTGGCGGTCCTCAAGGACGGTCTGCTCCAGCAGGTCGACTCCCCGCGCAACATGTACGACAAGCCCGCCAACCTCTTCGTCGCCGGCTTCATCGGCTCCCCGGCCATGAACCTGATCGAGGTCCCGATCGCCGACGGCGGCGTGAAGTTCGGCACCTCGGTCGTGCCGGTGCAGCGTGACGCGCTCTCCGCCACCACCGACAAGACGGTCACCGTCGGCGTCCGCCCCGAGCACTTCGACGTGGCCGGACCGGACTCCGACCTCGGTGTCGCGGTCACGGTGAACGTCGTCGAGGAGCTGGGCTCCGACGCCTACGTCTACGGCTCCGCCTCGATCGGCGGCGAGACCAAGGACATCGTGGTCCGCGTCGGCGGCCGCGAGGTCCCGGACAAGGGCACGCAGCTGCACGTCGTGCCGCGCTCCGGCGAGACCCACGTCTTCTCGACGTCGACGGGCGAGCGCCTCTCCGACTGAGCACCATCCGGCTCACGGAACACCCGGCCCGGGTAATTCACCCAGGTTGACGAATGCGGCCTCGCGGCCTGGCCGCGGGGCCCTTTTCGTTGTCGACAAATACCCCGGCACACCGGGTCATTTCGAGCACTGTACGTCAACCCGGCCTCCGGGAAACACCGCTGCACCATCACCCGTACCGGTGACCAAATGTCGCCAAATCATTACCGGGCGCTACCCTCACTCGCGTGAAGCACTCCACCACCTCACAGACGCGACGCGGCCAGGGCCCCGCCCGCCGGA
Source organism: Streptomyces cinereospinus (assembly GCF_042430725.1). Classification (NCBI taxonomy): domain Bacteria; kingdom Bacillati; phylum Actinomycetota; class Actinomycetes; order Kitasatosporales; family Streptomycetaceae; genus Streptomyces; species Streptomyces cinereospinus. The sequence goes on from NZ_JBHMCY010000007.1 coordinate 125,021, forward strand.
TCGGCCGCTCACTCGCCCTCGTTCTGCCCGTCTTCCTGGTGCTCTCCGGCACGCTCGCGGTCACGCGGGTCAACTGGTCGGGAGACCCCGAGAGCTCGGTGCTCACCGCAGCGGAGGTCTCGGCCTCCGGCTCCCGCACCGCGCCCCGTGCCCCGCACGAGGTGCTGCGCGACCAGCTTCTGACCGAGCTGCAGCGGACCGACCCGGGCACCGCCCTCACCCACCTCCAGCAGGCGGTGGACGAGCGCCCCTCGCTGGGCCGCCACTGCGCGTCCCTCGCCCGCGCCCTGGGCCGCGCCGCGGTCCGCGTCTACGGCCCGACGCGTGCCCAGTCCTACTCCCGCCCCGTCTGCGACACCTCGTTCGCCTCGGGCGTCCTGGCCGCCCACGGCTGACCCGGCGGCGCCGGCGTGCGACAGCCCCGACCGGCCCCGGCGGGCCGCCGACGGGCTCCCCCGCGCCGGCGCCGCGCGGCGCGACCCCCGCCGCCGGGCGGCCACCAGGCCCCCGGGATCACCGGGCCGGGCGCCGCGTACAGTGCCGGGCATGACCGATCCGAACGCCGCCGCGCGCCCCGTCCAGGCCGTCATCCTGGCCGGCGGCCAGGGCTCCCGGCTGCGCCCCTACACCGACGACCGTCCCAAGCCGATGGTCGAGATCCCCGGCACGGGCACGCCGATCATCGGCCACCAGCTCACCTGGCTCGCCGAGGAGGGCGTCACCGACGTCGTGATCAGCTGCGGCCACCTCGCCGAGGTGCTCCAGGAGTGGCTGGACTCCGCCGACCTGCCGGTCCGCGTCACCACCGTGGTGGAGACGGAACCCCTCGGCCGCGGCGGCGGCCTGAAGTACGCCGCCGCCCACCTCCCCCGCCCCGAGCGCGCCTGGTACGCCACCAACGGCGACATCTGGACCCGGTTCTCGCTGCGCGACATGGCCGACTTCCACACCGAACGCGACGCCGTGGCGACCCTCGCCCTGGCCCGCCCCCGGATCCCGTGGGGCGCGGTGCAGACGGACGGCTTCGGTCACATCACCGACTTCATCGAGGCGCCGCCGTCCACCTTCGAGATCAACGCGGGCGTCTACGTCTTCTCCCCCGGGTTCGCCGCCCTGCTCCCCGAGCGCGGCGACCACGAACGCACCACCTTCCCGCACCTGGCCCGCGAACGCCGCCTGGCCGGCTTCCCGATCCCCCAGGGCGCCTACTGGCGCGCCATCGACACCGCGAAGGACCTCACGGAGGCCGCGAAGGAACTGGCCGCGCTGAGCCGTTGACCGCCGGCGGCACGACGCCCTTGACCGCACGCGGCACGACGACAGCCGGGTACGACGACACACGGGTACGACGACGGGGTCCCCCTGCCCGGGGGGACCCCGTCGTCGTACCCGTGGCGGACACGGCCCCTCGGGCCGGTCCGGCGCTAACCCAGCAGGCCGCCCACCAGCCCCGGCTGCCCGGACGTCGACTCGCCGCCGCCGGAGCCCGTGCCGCTGCCCGTGGACCCCGTGCCGCCCGACGAGCCGCTGCCCGTGCCGCCGCCGGAGGTCGGGCCGGCGCTGGTACTCGGCGCCTCCTCCACCGGCGACGGCTGCTGCGGTGGCGCCTGCCCCGTCGTGCCCTGCGTCTGGCTCGGCGAACCGCCGGTGACCGTGCCCGCGTCGCGGGTGGCGTCCGGCGTGGTCGCGGCGTCCGTGCTGGGCGCGGCCGAGGTCGCGTCCTGCGTCGGCGAGGCGACCGAGGCCGACGGCGTGGTCTCCGCGCGCCGCTCGCCGGGGTCGGACGGCAGCGGTGAGCCGGGCTGTTCGTTGCGCGGCGCCTCGCCGGGGCCGGGCACGACCACCCGGTCGGCGTCCCGCACGGCACCGCCGAGCAGCGAGCCGACCAGCAGGGTGAGCCCGGTGACGACCGCGGTGACGAGGGCGCCCCGGCGCAGGACGTACCGCCGCAGCTCCCAGATGTCGGAGCGGGGTCCGAGCCGCCGCCAGGCCAGCCCGGCCAGCCGCCCGTCGACGGAGTAGACGGGTGCCCCGGCGATGAGCAGCGGCGACCAGGCGGCCAGGTAGATGATGTCGGGCGCGTCGTAGGCGGGGACGCTCTTCCAGCTGACGGTGACGAGCAGCGCGGCGGAGAGCAGCGCACCGCCCACCGCGGCGACCCGCTGCCAGCAGCCCAGCACGGTGAGCACGCCCACCACGACCTGGGCGAAGGCGATGACGAGCCCGGCGCCGACGGGGTGCTCCAGGGCGAACTGGCGCAGCGGCTCGGCGACTTGCCACGGGTGCAGGGTGTTGAGCCACTTGACCATGGAGCCGCGGTCGCCGCCGTCGAAGTACACGGGGTCGCAGAGCTTGCCCATGCCGGCGTAGATGGAGATGGCGCCGAGGAAGACGCGCAGCGGCAGCAGGACGACGCCGAGGTTCATCCGGCGGCCGGGGTAGTAGGCGTGCCGCGCGGGATCGTCGGCGTGCCGCCGGGAGCGCGGGGCGGCGCCCTCGTCGTCCGGGCCGGCCGTCACCGGTGCGTCGGCGTGGCCGTCGTCGAACCGCTCGCCGGGGTGGGCGGGCCGGTCGTAGGCGCCCTCGACGGTCCGCATGGCCGGCAGCAGCCGGGTGCCGGCGCCGCCGGGGGTGCGCTGGGCACCGACGACGGGGGTCTCGACTGTCTGGTCGAAGTCCTCACAGCCGTCGTAGCCGTCGTAGCCGTCGTAGCCCTCGTAGCGGCCGTACCCGGCGCCGACGTCGACGCGCGGGATGACCTGGGTGGCTCCGGCGTCGGCGGACGGTTCCTCCGGGTGGCGGACGCCCGCACCGCGCACGGCCTGGAGCAGGCGGTGCGCGCCGGTGTCGTCGGGGGCGGACCGGCCGCTCCACACGACCGGGCGGCGGCGGGCGGCCTCGCCGGCCTGGGCCGTTCTGCCCGCCGTACCGACGACCGGCATGCGGGCGGTGTCCTCGGTGGCGCTCAAGTGCCGTGCGACCCGCGGCGACTGGGCGCGGCGCGAGGACGCGCCCAACTGCACGCGGAAGCTGGCGTGGTTGACGATGATCTGCGCCGGGTCGCTCGGCACCTTCACCATGCTCAGCGCGGGAGCGTCGTCGAATTCCGACGAGCGGTCCCCCGTAGGTGTGCGGGGTGTTCTGGTGTCCACACTCATCTAACCGAGTGACGTGTGTTGAGGACACTGCTTTGACCCGCCGGATCTGTCCGGACAGCGTCAAGCATGCCCGGACAGCCCGGAACACCCCGTGTGGGTGACTATGTCGAACGGTCGTTCAGGCCCGTCGCCGTGCCGCCTCGTACAGCACGATGCCCGCCGCCACACCGGCGTTGAGCGACTCCGCCCCGCCCGGCATCGGGATCCGCACCCGGACGTCACAGGTCTCGCCGACCAGCCGCGACAGCCCCTTGCCCTCGCTGCCGACCACGATGACGACCGGTCCCCCCAGCGCCTCCAGGTCACCCAGTTCGGCCTCGCCGTCCGCGGCGAGCCCGACCACGACGATCCCGGCCTTCTGGTACGCCTCCAGGGCGCGCGTGAGGTTGGTGGCGCGCGCGACCGGCGTACGGGCGGCCGTACCGGCGGACGTCTTCCAGGCGCCGGCGGTCATCCCGGCCGCGCGCCGCTCGGGGACGACCACGCCGTGGCCGCCGAACGCGGAGACGGAGCGGACGACGGCACCGAGGTTGCGCGGGTCGGTCACGCCGTCCAGGGCCACGATGAGCGGATCCTCGCCCTCGTCGGCGGCGGCGTCGGCGAGGTCCTCGGGGTGGGCGTACTCGTACGGCGGCACCTGGAGCACCAGCCCCTGGTGGTTCAGGCCGTTGGTCATCCGGTCGAGCTCGGGGCGCGGCGCCTCCATGAGGTTGATGCCGCCGCGCTCGGCCGCGAGCTGGAGCGCCTCGCGGACCCGCTCGTCGTTGTCGATGAACTGCTGGACGTACAGCGTGGACGCGGGCACGCCCTCGCGCAGCGCCTCGACGACCGGGTTGCGCCCGACGACCAGCTCGGACGTCCCCCTGCCCCCGGCACGCCGCTGCGGCGCGCGCCCTCCCGCGCGCCGCGCCTTGGCGGCGGCGGCACGCTGCTTGGCGTGTCCCTTGCGCATCTCGGCGGGGGGCGTCGGCCCCTTGCCCTCCAGGGCCCGGCGCCGCTTGCCGCCGCTGCCGACCTGCGCGCCCTTCTTGCCGGACATGCGGCGGTTGTTCGCGGCCATGACCTACCTGCCTGTGGTGAGTACGTACGTCTGTGAAGTGTGCCGCCCGACGCTGCGGACGGCACATCGGTGTGCTGTCGCCCCGGCCGCGCTCAGCGCGGGCCGAGGCTCCAGCGCGGTCCCTGCGGGCTGTCCTCGATGGCCAGACCGGACTGCTTGAGCTGGTCGCGGATGGCGTCCGCGGTGGCCCAGTCCTTGCGGGCGCGGGCCGCCTCCCGCTGGTCCAGGACGAGGCGTACCAGGCTGTCGACCACGCCGTGCAGGTCCTCGCCACGGTCGCTCTCGCCGGCCCAGTGCGCGTCCAGCGGGTCCAGGCCGAGGACGCCGAGCATGGCCCGCACCTCGGCGAGGCGGGCGACCGCGCTCTCCTTGTCGTCGGCGGCCAGGGCGCTGTTGCCCTGCCGGACGGTGTTGTGCACGACCGCCAGGGCCTGCGGCACACCCAGGTCGTCGTCCATCGCCTCGGCGAAGGCGGGCGGCACCTCGCCGGCCGGCTCCACCGGGCCGCCGGCCAGCTCCACCACGCGCTGCACGAAGCCCTCGATCCGCGCGAACGCCGACTCGGCCTCGCGCAGGGCCTCCTCGCTGTACTCGATGGTCGAGCGGTAGTGCGGCGTGCCGAGGTAGTAGCGCAGCACGATCGGGCGCCACTTCTTGACCATCTCGGACACCAGCACCGAGTTGCCCAGCGACTTGGACATCTTCTCGCCGCTCATGGTGACCCAGGCGTTGTGCAGCCAGTACTGGGCGAAGTCGTCGCCGTAGGCCTTGGCCTGGGCGATCTCGTTCTCGTGGTGCGGGAAGACCAGGTCCAGGCCGCCGCCGTGGATGTCGAAGGCGCTGCCCAGGTACTTGTGCGCCATGGCCGAGCACTCCAGGTGCCAGCCGGGGCGCCCGCGGCCCCACGGGGTCTCCCAGTCGGGCTCGCCCGGCTTGGACGCCTTCCACATGGCGAAGTCGCGCGGGTCGCGCTTGCCGGTGATGCCCTCCTCGGCGGGCTGGCGCAGCTCCGCCAGGTCCTGCCGGGACAGCTCCAGGTACGCGGGCCAGGACCGCACGTCGAAGTAGACGCTGCCGTCGGCCTCGTAGGCGTGCCCGCGCTCGATGAGGCCGCGCATCATCTGGACCATCTCGGTGATGTGGCCGGTGGCGCGCGGCTCGTAGGTCGGCGGCAGGCAGCCGAGGGCGCGGTACCCGTCGTCGAACGCGCGCTCGTTCTCGTACCCGATGGACCACCAGGGGCGGTTCTGCTCGCGGCCCTTGCGGATGATCTTGTCGTCGACGTCGGTGACGTTCCGGACGAACGTCACCTCGTAGCCGCGGTACGCGAACCAGCGGCGCAGGATGTCGAAGTTCAGGCCGGAGCGGATGTGCCCGATGTGCGGGGCCGCCTGCACGGTGGCACCACACAGGTAGATCGAGACACAACCCGGCGTGAGCGGGGCGAAGTCACGGATCTGCCGGGCGCTGGTGTCGTACAGGCGAATAGTCACCACTCCAGAGTAGTGGGCCGCGGGCGATGCCTCGTGCCCCTTGTGGACAAGGCGCGCCCGTTTGCCGCGTCCCCCGCGCGGTGCCCTCAGCCGGCGCGCACCACCAGGGCCGTGGCCACCGCCATCAGACCCTCCCCGCGCCCGGGGAAGCCGAGCCCGTCGGTGGTCGCCCCGGAGACGGACACCGGCGCCCCGGCCGCCTCGGAGAGCACCTTCTGGGCCTCGTCGCGACGCTTGCCGATCTTCGGGCGGGGGCCGACGACCTGCACCGCGACGTTGCCGATCCGGAAGCCCGCCGCGCGCACGACGCGGGCGGCCTCGGTCAGCAGCGCCACGCCCGACGCGCCGGACCACTCCGGCCGCCCGGTGCCGAAGTGCTGCCCCAGGTCCCCGAGCCCGGCGGCGGAGAACAGCGCGTTGCACGCGGCGTGCGCCACGACGTCGGCGTCGGAGTGCCCGGCCAGGCCCGGCCCCTCGCCCTCCCACCTCAGGCCGGCGCACCACAGTTCGCGGCCGTCCTCGAAGGCGTGGATGTCGGTGCCGATGCCGACCCGCGGAAGCGGCGCCTCAGAAGCCATCGTTCAGCCTCCTGCGGGCCAGGACCGCCTCGGCGAGCACCAGGTCCAGGGGCCGGGTGACCTTGAAGGCCTCCTCGTGCCCGGGGACGACGACCACCCGCAGGCCGAGCTGCTCGACCATGCTCGCGTCGTCGGTGACGTCGCCGGTGACGGTCTCGTGCGCGCGGACGAGCGTCGCGCGGTCGAAGCCCTGCGGGGTCTGCACGGCGCGCAGCCGCGCCCGCTCCGGCGTGGCCAGCACGGGTTCCGGCTCACCCGGCGTCCGCGCCGGCTCGACCTCCTTGACGGTGTCCGCCAGCGGCAGCGCCGGCACCACGGCGGGCGCGCCGCCGCGGACCGCCTCGATCACCGCGTCCACGGTGTCGACCGGGACCAGCGGGCGGGCCGCGTCGTGCACCAGCACGACGTCGTAGCCGGGCGGCAGCGCGTCGAGGCCCAGCCGGACCGACTCCTGCCGCGACGCGCCGCCGGGGACGACGAGGAAGTCGGTGCGCTCGGGCAGGGCGTGCGCGTCGAGCAGGGACTTGACCTCGGCGGCTCCGTCGGGCGGGGCCACGACGACCACGAGGGAGACGGCACGGGACGCGGCCAGCGCGCGGACGGCGTGGATGAGCATGGGCGTACCGTTGAGCGCGCGAAGCGCCTTGGGGGCGCCAGGACCGAGGCGCACGCCCCGGCCGGCGGCCGGGATGACCGCAGCGGTACGGACTCCTGCGGGCGAGGGGCGCGGAACGTCAGACATCGTTTCCTGTCAGGTTTGTGTGCTCGGCCTACGTGGGTATGGCCTCAGCGTGCCAGCGCGCGGGCGCGCGCCGCATCGACCGGACCCTTCCGTGACCCTGGTCGAGCCGGCCGCCCGGGCACGGCACGCACAGTACCGGGGGACACTTCCTCGGCGTACGCACGGCGTTCGGGACGGACGGGGCACATCCGTCCGGCGGGACGCCGGCGACCGACCCGGGACCCCTCAGGTTCGGGTACGAACATGCCGCAGCGCCCGGCGACTGGAATGTGTCATCGGGCACCGCGGCATTTCGATGTGCTGAGCGGAGCGGGCCTGCCTCAGGTCAGGAGGCGAGCACCTCGTCGAGCAGAGCCTCGGCCTTGTCCTCGTTCGTGTTCTCCGCGAGGGCGAGCTCGCTCACCAGGATCTGGCGGGCCTTGGCGAGCATGCGCTTCTCACCGGCGGAGAGTCCGCGCTCGCGCTCACGACGCCACAGGTCACGCACGACTTCCGCGACCTTGATGACATCGCCGGAGGCGAGCTTCTCCAGGTTTGCCTTGTAGCGACGCGACCAGTTCGTGGGCTCCTCGGCATACGGCGCGCGCAGCACCTCGAAGACCCGGTCCAGCCCGTCCTGACCGACCACATCACGCACGCCGACGAACTCCGCATTGTCCGCTGGCACACGTACCGTCAGGTCACCCTGGGCGACCTTCAGCACCAAGTAGGTCTTGTCCACGCCTTTGATCTGGCGAGTTTCGATGGCCTCGATCAGCGCGGCCCCGTGATGGGGATAGACCACGGTGTCGCCAACCTTGAACGTCATGTGACAGGTACCCCTTCCGTGGCTATCCAGGGTAACACGGAAACCGCGGGTTCTGAATGGCGTTTTCGCAGGTCAGGGCATATCTCAGGGCTTGACAACAGCGACAGGAACGTGCTCCGGCCAACCGCCGGAGTGCGGTATGCGCAGGTCGGAGCGGCTCTCCGGGCCGAGCGAAACGTGCACGTTACGCACATCCGGCGACCCCACCAGACGGCTGAACGTCCCCAAATGTCCGGTTCCTAAGGCGGGGCTTCCACTACTCCGTTCGGCGCCCGGGGGCCGGTACGCGCCGTTTCCGGAATTGATCACGACACACCGGAGGCGAACCTCCGGTGATCCATTTCCCGGCCGGCCCCGCATTCCTTCACGTAAATGTCGCGAAGGCTTATGTGAATGCCCTACGAGCGCCGGACCCGCCCGCACCACGGGCCCTCGTACCCCCTGCTGAGGGACGCCGGGCGGGCCCGGGGGAGGGTCGGGTGCGGCCGCCCGGGAACGGCTCGGTAACCTAAGGCCGCTGACAGCCACTTAGGGCGGCTTTACACCGACAGCTGCCCGTGCGTTCAAGGAGTTGCCGCCGCCGTGAGCAGCAGCCTTCGACGCGGCGCCCTCGCCGCCACCGCCATCGCGTTCTCGATCGCCTCGCTCGCCGCCTGCGGCGCCGGGAACCAGGCGCAGACGCTGGAGATCAGGCCGGACAACGCGGCCACCAGCGTCGGCGACATCAAGATCCAGAACGCGGTGGTCATCACCCAGGCCGACCCCGAGGCGACCGGCCCGGCCGTCGTCTCCGCCACCGTCTTCAACGCCGGCGACCGCCCCCAGACGATCGAGTCGATCAGCCTCGACGGCGCCCGGACGGTCGAGCTCTCCCCCGCGTCGGGCAGGGGCGAGCTGACCGTCCCGGCCGGCGGCTCGGTCGTCATCGGCGGCGAGGGCAACGCGTCGGCGGTGCTGCAGGACGCCGAGTCCCTCACTGACGGCGACGCCCACAGGGTCACCTTCGCCTTCAGCGAGACCGGGGACGTGACCATGCGCGCGTTCATCGTCCCGGCCGAGGGCTTCTACGCCGCGTGGGGCCCGAGCGGGTCGCCGGCGGCGAGCGCCTCCCCGTCGCCGACCGGTGAGGCCACCGGGGAGAGCGGCGGCGACCACGGCGGCGAGGCGACGGGCACGCCGTCGGACGCCGCGAGCGGGTCCGCCCCGGCCACGGAGCCGGCGGCGGACGACACCGCCGGTCACTGACCGTCGTACGCGGAAGGCCGTGCCCACGAGGCCGTATCCATGAGACCCCGTCCACAAGGCCCCGTCCGCAGGGCCGTGTCCACGGGTCCTCTTGAGAAGGCCGCATCCACGGGGCCGTCGTATCGAGAAGGCCGTGTCCACGGGTCCTCTTGAGAAGGCCGTGTCCACGCGGCCGTATCGAGAAGGCCGTGTCCACGCGGCCGTATCGAGAAGGCCGTGTCCACGCGGCCGTATC
>NZ_JBHMCY010000007.1:134438-149751 GCF_042430725.1 Streptomyces cinereospinus
CGAGAAGGCCGTGTCCACGCGGCCGTGTCCAGAAGGCTGTGTCCAGAAGGCCGTACGCAGAAGGGCGGGACCTCACCGGGAGGTCCCGCCCTTCAGTGCTTCCCGCCGCCGGTCTACGGCTCGAACTTGTAGCCCAGGCCGCGCACCGTCACCAGGTACCGCGGCGCGCCCGGGTCCGGCTCGATCTTGGCGCGCAGGCGCTTGACGTGCACGTCGAGGGTCTTGGTGTCACCGACGTAGTCGGCGCCCCAGACGCGGTCGATCAGCTGCATGCGGGTCAGGACCCGGCCGGCGTTGCGCAGCAGCATCTCCAGCAGGTCGAACTCCTTCAGCGGCAGGTCGACCTTGGAGCCGCCGACGGTGACCACGTGGCGGTCGACGTCCATGCGGACCGGGCCGGCCTCCAGGGCCGCCGGGGTCACCTCCTCCGGCTCGCCGCGGCGGCGCAGCACGGCCCGGATCCGGGCCACCAGCTCGCGCGAGGAGAACGGCTTGGTGACGTAGTCGTCGGCTCCTATCTCCAGCCCGACGACCTTGTCGATCTCGCTGTCCTTGGCGGTCACCATGATGACGGGCACGTTGGAGCGGCCGCGCAGCTGACGGCAGACCTCCGTACCCGGCAGCCCGGGCAGCATCAGGTCGAGGAGCACGAGGTCGGCGCCGTTGCGCTCGAACTCGTCGAGTCCGTCGGGCCCGGTGGTCGCGACGGCGACCTCGAAGCCCTCCTTGCGGAGCATGTACGACAGGGCGTCGGAGAAGGACTCCTCGTCCTCGACGACGAGCACACGGGTCACGGAAGGACCTCCGGGGCGGGAAGCGGTTCGTACGGGGGCGGTGCCGGGGACGAGTCGGCGGACTGCCCGGCCTCGTCGCCGAGGGCGGGGTGCTGATGCGCCCGGTCGCGGGCCAGACCCGCCTCCGGCAGCCGCAGCGTGAAGGTGGAGCCCTGTCCCTCGGAGCTCCACACCGTGACCTCCCCGCCGTGCGAGGCGGCCACGTGCTTGACGATGGCGAGCCCGAGGCCCGTGCCACCGGTGGCCCGGGAGCGGGCGGGATCGACGCGGTAGAAGCGCTCGAAGATGCGCTCCTTGTCCTTGTCGGAGATGCCGATGCCCTGGTCGGTCACGGCTACCTCGATGACGTCCCCGCCGGAGCCGTTGACCCGGCGGGCGGCGATGCCGACGCGGGTGCGGGCGGGGGAGTAGTTGACGGCGTTCTCCACCAGGTTGCCCAGGGCCGCGGCCAGCTGGCTGCGGTTGCCCCAGACGTGCAGGTCGGCGGTGCCGCCCGCGGCCATGGTGATCTGCTTGGCGCCGGCCTGGTGGCGGCAGCGGTCGATGGCCTCGGCGACCAGTTCGTCCACCCGGACCGGCTCGGCGTCCTCCAGGGGGTCGTCGTTCTGCACCCGGGAGAGGTCGATGAGCTCCTGCACCAGGTTGGTCAGCCGGGTCGCCTCGATCTGCATCCGTCCGGCGAAGCGCTGCACGGCCTCCGGGTCGTCGGAGGCGTCCATGACGGCCTCGGAGAGCAGGGAGAGTGCGCCGACCGGGGTCTTCAGCTCATGGCTGACGTTGGCGACGAAGTCGCGCCGTACGGCCTCTATCCGGCGGGCCTCGGTCAGGTCCTCGACCAGCAGCAGCACCAGCCGGGAGCCGAGCGGGGCGACCCGGGCGGAGACCGCCAGGGCCTCGCCGCGGCCGCTGCCGCGCCGCGGCAGATCCAGCTCGACCTGGCGTATCTCGCCGTCGCGCCGGGTGTCGCGGGCCATCTGCAGCATGGGATCGACGGCCAGCTTGCCGCCGCGCACCAGTCCCAGGGCGTAGGCGGCGGAGCTGGCCTTGACGACGGCGTCGGCCTCGTCGAGGACGACGGCCGAGGAGCGCAGCACGGACAGCACGGTGTCCACGCCCGGGGGCAGCACCGGGTCGGTGTGCAGGGAGGTCCGGGTGGGCCGTTTCAGGTCGCGTTCGCTCCAGCGGAACGCCAGCATGGCGATGACGCCGGTGAGCACTCCGGCGATCGCTGCCGCTGCGGCGACCGCCGCGTTCACGTCCATGCATCCAGGTTAGGCATGCGCTACCCCCTGCCCACAGCCGTCCGAGTGGGAGCTCGAACACTCGTCGCTCAGAGTTCACCTTGGAGCCAGTATTGATTCATTTGGGGTGGCCGAAACGGACGCGTAGGGCCCGGAACGTGGGAGCGTGGGGTTCGTAACACCGGTTCACGACGGGGTTCCGCGGACTCCGGCTTGCCCCAAGAATCCCCGAAGAATTCGTACGAGAGGGAAACCTGATGCGGGACGCGTACCACGAGGAACTTGACTCGATCGGCGATGGCCTGGTCGAGATGGCCCGGTTGGTCGGGTCGGCGATCGGACGCGCCACGACGGCCATCCTCGACACCGATCTCAAACTGGCCGAGAGCGTGATCGAGGCCGACAAGAAGGTCGACGACCTGCAGCACGACCTGGAGGCCCGGGCGATAGCCCTGCTGGCCCGCCAGCAGCCGGTCGCGACGGACCTGCGGATCGTGGTCACCTCGCTGCGCATGAGCGCCGACCTGGAGCGGTCCGGCGACCTCGCCCAGCACGTCGCCAAGCTCGCCCGCCTCCGCTTCCCCCAGCGCGCGGTCCCGCACGACCTGCACGCGACGATCCTGGAGATGGGCCAGCTGGCGCAGCGCCTGATGGCGAAGACGGCCGAGGTCATCGTGACCAAGGACATCGACCTGGCGATGCAGCTGGAGCAGGACGACGACGAGATGGACCTGCTGCACCGCACGCTCTTCCAGCACCTGATGGACGACCGCTGGAAGCACGGCATCGAGACGGCCGTGGACGTGACGCTGCTCGGCCGCTACTACGAGCGGTTCGCGGACCACGCGGTGGCGGTGGCCAAGCGCGTGGTGTTCCTGGTGACCGGCGAGCACGCGGACGAGCTTCAGGCGGACATCGTGAGCGGGGTGGAGGGGGCCTAGCGGGCGCCTGCGGGCGGGCGGGGGACTCACGGGGCCCGGGCAGGGGTCGTCGACGGGCCCGAGGAGGGGTCGTCGACGGGGCCGAGGAGGGGTCGTCGACGGGGCCGAGCAGGGGTCGTCGACGGGGCCGAGCGCGTGTCCTCACTCGCTCTGAACAGGCCTCCCCGCGCGTGCTCGGGGGCGGTCCGGGGCGGCTGCTCGGGGGCGGTCCGGCGGGTACTCGGGGGCGGTCCCGGCGGCTACTCAAGGGCGGTCCCGGCGGCTACTCGGAGGCGCGTTTCCGCCTCCGTGCGCCGTTGATGCGCCCGGTGAAACGGGCATGGAATGGGCACAGGCACAGTGCCTTGAGGAGGGACCCATGGCCGAATCCCCCAGCACGCCCCGCACGACCACGCCCGACCCCACGCAGGAGCACCCCACCGAGCAGCCGGCCGACATCAGGAGCCTGACGCTGATAGGCGCCTGCGGCTGCGGCTCCGGGTGCACGTGCGGGTGCCAGCAGGGGAACCCCTGCCAGTGCGGCTGAGGTCGTACCGACTGCTGAAGGGCCCCCGGCGCGGTCGCCGGGGGCCCTTCGCTTCGCCACGGCGGGCGCGTGGGCGCAGCATGGAGGAGAAAGCGACCGACCGGGCAGCACGGGAAGGAGGTGCGAGGTCATGGCCGAGTACATGGACGTACACCGCGGCATGCGGGGCATCACCGCGGAGCAGCTCGACGAGGCCCACCGGGCCGACCTCGCCGTCGAGCGCGAGGAGGGCGTGCACTTCAAGCAGGCCTGGGCGGACCCGGACTCGGGCGTCGTCTACTGCCTCTCCGAGGCGCCTTCGGCGGAGGCGGTGCAGCGCGTCCACGAGCGCGCGGGACACAAGGCGGACGAGATCCACCCGGTGCCGCTGACCGTCTGAGCCCTCCCGGCACACCGGCCCCCCACCGACGCGACGCCCGCGCGCGGGGGGCTTCTCTCTCGCTTACTTCTCTCGCTTACTCCTTCTCGGCGAGGGTGTGGGCGACGGGGGCGGTGGCGTGGCCGTGCCCGAGGCCGTGCTCCGCCTTGAGCCAGGCGACGAGTTCCGTGTGCCGGGTCAACGGGGAGGTGCGGACGAGCCCCTGCCAGTGCGCGATCGGGCGGCCGGGTGCGGTGGGAGCACACCGGACTTCATGGTCCGCGCGTGGCACGGATGTGATCACTGCGGCGGGTGCGCACGCCGCGAGCGCAGGTGTGGTTCCCGACCGAGAACCCGGCGAGCCCTACGCGGAGTCGCGCGCCCAGAGAGGGCCCAGAGGCAGGGATAAGCCCCCTCCCGGCGGAGAGCCCGCAGGCAGGGGGCTTATTTGTGGGCGCTTACTTCTTCTTGCCCTGGGTCTTGCCGGGGATCTTGGTGAGCTGGGTTTTTGCTGGGTAGGGGCGGTGGGCTCGTGCGTCTGGTGGTCGTCATTGGTCGTCCTTGGCCGCCGTTGAGCGGCCTCGGACGGCCCAGAGACGGCCCAGCCTTGCCCTGCCTGGGGGCGGCGTTCGATTGACGACGGGACGCTCTTAACGCAGCCCGCCCGAACCTCAGCCGACGACAGTCAGCCACGACGGCGGGCCAGCCGCCCGATCGGGCGCGCGTATGCCTCGCCGCACCCCACAGGCCTCAGCCACGCTGCCGTGTCGTCGCCCAGCGCCAGCCCGCGATGGCCGGCTCACGACAAGGATGTGAGAGCAGCCCCCGCAACACCCTGAAGCAGAAGCTTATGGTCTGATATGTGGTCAGATTCCGAGCTTTGATTCGAGGTACTTGAACAGAGCTCCAACGGCAAATCCCTCAGCGGCTTCACGATTACGTGCAAGGAACGCTCTCAATTTCTGCTTAGCGCTGAGACGCTCTTCTGGTCGCGCTTCCTCGTCCTCCACCTCGTGCACGGCAACCTCAAGGGCACTCGCATCGTTACCGCCAACTTGCTGGATCATACGCAGAAGCTCTTTTGCTTCAGGACTGTAATTCATAGTGCCCTGCACGCTCTGAACGACCGTACTTTCGACTGCATGAACGATTTGCTGATTGATGTGCACGCTCACTGGCGTGCCGCCAGTCAAGACGGGTGAATTGGACACGATCTGGAGCGCTGAAGAGGCGCTCGGAATCAGGGATTGAATCAGCCCTTCCACCTCGCCCCATGGAAGCTGTCCAGTATGAGAGAGCTCTAGAAAGTCAGTTTCCAGCTGATGACGGAGACGCATAATCCGGGATTCACGCTCATGTCGCAAGTCCACTTGAAGTCTTCTGGCCTCTTTGCCATATCGAGAGACCAGGTCCGTAGCCGTGTGTCTGTCCGGAATCACCGATGAAAGCTCCTCAATAGCGGCTCCTGGATCTTCCGCGCACTTGTCCAGAAAGTTAGAGAAGTCTGCAAAATTAACCTGAAGAGAGGCTGGAGTCAGGGAGTCGTCGCCGTAAAACTCGTAGACCTGTCCCGACGGAGTGCGGTATCCATCCTGTCGAACGGGGTGATTTCCGGTGCGACTCAACCACTCGTGGAAGAGATTAATGAGGCGATCGGCCTCCGTTGCATAGAGTCGTGACGCGGGAACGTACACCCTGAAGAGGAGGTTCTTTTCGTGGTCATCAATGAAACTCGCAGTAAGGACCGAAAGTTCCGCGTTAGTCTTGTAGGGGGTGACTTCCACTCCTTTTTGGCGCAATAGGTCATTGACCCATTCGCGCGCTTCACTGGAAGGGTTCCTGAAGTACTCTCTATAGAATTCCTCGCGCGACCATGGAGAGTCCTCGTCGTCATCGGGTGGCTCCAAAGCCAGGGGCGCGTCCTCTCCTAGCAAGATTTCCTCATGAACGAAGACGATGTGAGGTACCCTTCCAAGGCTTTCTGCCACCTTTGTCGTGTATTCAGCGTAGAGTTCGGAGCTCATTCGGGTGTATACCGGCCCGGTGATTTTTGCAACTACCCCAATAAGCTGAGGGTCCTCCAAAATTTCAGCTATCTTGAGCCAGTTCTCCCTGGAGGACTCAAACCTTTTTAGCCGATAGGGAATATTGGCTGCCTTCAACTTGCTGAGTGCTGCATCCGAAGTTACTGTTCCAATGAATAGGAAGAACTTTCGCGTTTCCATCATCAGCCCCTAATGTAATGACGGTGCAGGTCTTGTCGCTGAGCGGCCGACTCCTCTGACGTGGGAGTCAGCTTCTTGACATCATGACGGGTTGTGACTCCCTGTGCGGCCTGTTTCGCAACAGTTGCGCCGTGCATCCGGCCCCGGTAGGTGTCGGTGTAAGAGGTCGGCGTAGCGGCTTTGGGCTGGAGCTGCTTTGGCGCGAGTGATCATGGCCCCGTAAGCTTTCGGCGCGTCGGGCAGTCTGTGGACCTGCCCGGTAAAGCACGACGTTGGGGCCATGATCTGCGAGGCTCGCGCCAAAGTGGCTGCCTAAAGCCGCGGAGCCGACCGCCCCAGCCACGACGTACTCCTTCTCTGACGGCAAGCGGCTGACTGCTGTGCGCGCGGCACGGGCGCCGGCCGGGCTGGAGCGGGGCGGAGACAGGAGCGCAGGCCCGGCCGGGGGCCGGGCCGCGCGCGGGGAGCGGAGCGAGCCGCCTTGAACCAGTAGAGAAAGTTGTAACTCAGTCGGTTGCCTGGGGACTGAAGGCGTGTGCGCATGCCGGTAGTTGCGTGCCTCGGCGGTCTGCGAGTGGCAGGAAGGTCACGGGGCGGACCGTCCATGTGATGCGGGTGTGGGCTTGCGTGATGGTCACCGTGCAGGGCTGCATGCGAAGCAGGGCGCGTCTCGTGTCGATGCGGCCGTTGTAGAGCCATTCCCATGCCGCGTTGGAGGCGTCGGGGCCGAGGGCCGGTGAGATGGTGCGGAGGGCGACTGCGATCCATCGGTCTGCTTGTGGTGCAGAGTGGGCGTCGAACGAAGCTTTGAGCTCCGGGAGCTCCCGCTCCCTGACGTCCTGGGTCCAGCACTCGCACCAGTAGCCGCGGGTGGGTGCGTTCATGCGCTCACCGCCAGGGGGTAGATCGCGAGGACGTAGCGGGTGCTGTCGTCGTAGAGGGTGAGTTGGTAACCGGTGCCGCCGGCCAGGTAGGCGAGGGCGCGTTCGTGCTCGGCCTGGTCCGTCAGCCAGTGCAGTCCTGGCTGTGCGTATGCCGGTTCGAGTTGGTCTGTGATGTGCCAGGTGCGTTCGCGTAACCAGCGCAGGGCCAGGCGTGGGCTTGCCGCGCTGTGGGAGCCCAGGGGGATCGAGCGGACTTCGTTCAGGGAGTAGGCATAGGCCTGGCACTGGTAGGGCGGGGGCTGAGTGCTGCCCATGTCCGGCATCTCGGTGTTGGCGGTAGTCAGCACGGGAGGTCTCCTGGCCGAGGGGCCGTGAAGAGTTCGGCCGTGACCGTATGGCCGGCCTGGCTGGTGTGGACGATGACCCGGTGGGCCAGTGCGTTGACCATGCCCAGGCCCCGGCCGTGTTCGGCGTCCTGGTCCTGGTGCTCGACCTTGGGGGCGGTGCTCGTGCCGCCGTCGTCCGTCACCGACAGGGCCACCGCTCGTGGTGATACGGCGAGTGCCAGGTGGAAGGTGCCGCAGTTCCGGCCGCTGGCCGTGTGCAGGATCGCGTTCGCGCTCAGTTCGCTCACGATCAGCTCCGCGTCCTCGGCTAACGGGGAGCCCCGCAGGATGTCGCGGGTCCAGCGGCGGGCTCGGCTGACCTCTTCCGGGAAACCTGGGCAACTGAGCCCCCAGACCCGGACCGTACTCGTATACTCGTGCATACAAGTTCCTTCATGCTGGTAGGCCGCCATGTGCAGCGGGTTCGGACTAGACGAGTTTCACGCCGTCGTGGGCGCGGACGGCCGGCGGGGACGCCGCGTCGAGTGCGTCTGTGACGCGGATCGCGTACGCCTCGTCGGCGAGTTCGGTGACCTCTTCGCGTGTGGCCCAGCGCAGGGCGCGGGTCTCGTTGCCGGTGGTGGGCGTGCCGTCGGCCGCCTCGCAGCGGAAGACCAGCGAGACGATCAAGCCCGTCATGTTCTTGTAGACGCCGGTGAGAGTCGCGCCAGGCGCGATCTTGATGCCGGTCTCTTCGAGCACTTCGCGTTCGAGAGCCTCGGGGATGGTCTCTCCGCGTTCGAGGACGCCGCCCGGGGGCTCCCACTTGCCGTTGTCCCGGCGCTGGATCAAGAGGGCCCGGCCCTGGTCGTCAACGACGACACCGGCCACGCTCACGGAGTGCGGGCGTTCTGTGCTCACGTACCTCGGCCCTCTCGGCTGGCTAGGCTCTCCACCGTAGCAACAAGACTCGCCCACTCGTCTAGATACCTAAAGGAGTACACGTGAGCCCTCTTCCTTCGGGCCTCCTCGGTGATCTCGACCCCACGAGCGATCGTGCGGTCTTCCGGCAGATCGCCGACCAACTGCGCGAGGCCATCGACCGTGGGCGATTCCGCGAGGGCGAGAAGCTTCCCTCGGAAGCGGAGCTGGTGGACCACTACGGGGTGTCCCGGATGACCGTGCGGAACTCCTTCTCCATCCTCCAGGGTGAGGGCTTGGTGCACGCGGAGCACGGCAAGGGCGTCTTCGTCCGGCCCCGTCCGCCTGTCCGTCGGCTCGCCTCCGACCGGTTCGCCCGACGCCACCGCGAGCAGGGCAAGTCCGCCTTCATTGTCGAGGCCGACGCGGCCGGCAGTCACCCGAAGGTCGACAGCCTGGAGGTCAAGGAGGAGAAGCCGAGCCAGGACATCTCCACTCGGCTAGGGTCCGTGCGGCGCGTGCTCGCCCGTCGGCGCCGGTACCTGCTCGACGGGCGGCCGGTCGAGTTCGCCACGTCCTATCTCCCGCTCGACATCGCGCGCGGTACGCCGATCGCCGAGCCCAACCCCGGACCCGGTGGCATCTACGCCCGCCTCGAAGAGCTGGGCCACCGCCTCGACCACTTCGAGGAGGAGATCCGCGCCCGGATGCCCTCGCCGGCCGAGGTCAAGACGCTGCACCTCGCCTCCGGCGTGCCCGTGATCCACCTGATCCGGACCGCCTTCGACACCGGGGGGCGAGCCGTCGAGGTCTGCGACACGGTCATGGCGGCGGACGCCTACGTCCTGTCGTACCAGCTCCCGGCCACGTGAGCGGGTGAGCGGCGGTGGTGCGCGGGGGACGCTTCTCCGAACTCGTACACCTCAACAGGCATACTCGTATAGACGAGTGGGCAAGTTGTGCGGCAAGGTGGCCGTCGTGATCCCGAGGAATCGGGCTCGCCGATGTGCTACATGTATAGACGAGTAGATGGGAAGTGTTCCGTGCGCACCATCCGCGTTGAGACCTCCGCCGCCACCATCCTCCTCACCGAAGCCCCCGAACCGAAGGTCCGCGATCGGCAGACCGGCGAGATCGCCAAGGACGCCGTCAGCGGCGAGGCGCTGATGACCATCGGCGTCGTCTACATCGAGGACGGGGAGTCCTCGCTCATCAAGGTCACCGTCCCTGAGAGCGGCGTCTCCGAAGGGCTGGTACTCGGCTCGCCGGTCTCGCTGCCGGGTCTCGTCGCTCGGCCGTGGGAGTCCGTGTTCAACGGGCAGCAGCGCCACGGCATCGCCTACCGCGCCGCTGCCGTCACTCCGGCGTCCTTCCCGGTGTCCACGGGAGCCGCTGCCTGATGACCGGCCTGACGACGCTCCTGGAGGTGGGTGGTCCTGTCGCCGCGCTCGGCGGCGGGGCCGCCTACGCCCGAGGCCGGTATCCCGCCGTGTACTGGTCCACGGTTGGCGGCCCGATATCCACTGTCCGGCTCCTCAGCTCGTACGCCTCCGTCATGGAAGCCTGCGGACTGACCGTCCAGCCTTCCCGACTGCGTGTCCTCGCCGCGAGGGCGACCACTCGTCGGGAGGTTCGGCCGGTGCCGCCCCGGCGGGGCATCATCCGGCCCACGACGACCGGGTTACGACTCCGGCTCCGCCTCGCGCCGGGGCAGGAGCCTGCCGACGTCGCTGCATCGGCCGAACGGCTGCGGCACGCCTGGGGCGTCCACGCCGTGTACGTCCACACCGTCAAGCCTGGTGTCGTCGAACTCCGCCTGGTCGGCTTCGACGTCCTGCGCAAGGTGCGCATGCCTCGCAAGGTCGACACCGGGTTCCTCAAGGTGCCGGTCGCGCTGCGGGAAGACGCCACGCCCTTCGTACGCGACTACCGGACCGTTCCCCACCAACTCACCCTCGGCGCCACGCTGTCCGGCAAGTCGATGTACCTCCGGCACCTCATCGCCGGACTGGCCCCGCAGCCTGTCGCCCTGGTCGGCATCGACTGCAAGCGTGGCGTCGAGCTGGCGCCCTTCGCGCCCCGGCTGTCGGCCCTCGCCACGGAGCCGGACGAAGCCGCCGAACTCCTCCCCGTACTGGTCAAGGAGATGGAGGATCGATACGACCTGATCAAGGCCCGGCAGGGAATCGCCCCCGATACCCCTGATGAAGAGATCACCTCTGATATCTGGGGACTTCCAGAAAGCGAACGGCCCGTACCAGTCGTCCTGTTCGTCGACGAGGTGGCCGAACTCTTCCTCACCGCCACCCGCAAGGACGAGGAACGCCGAGACGAGATGGTCACCCAGCTCATCCGGCTCGCCCAGCTCGGCCGCGCGGCCGGCATCTACCTCGAAGTGTGCGGGCAGCGCTTCGGCGCCGAACTCGGCAAAGGCGCCACCATGCTCCGCGCCCAGCTCACCGGCCGTGTCTGCCACCGCGTCAACGACGAAGCCTCCGCCAAGATGGCCCTCGGCGACATCGCCCCCGAAGCGGTCGTAGCAGCATGCGCCATCGCCGCCGAACGGCCTGGCCTCGCTGTCGCGGGCGACACCTCCGGTGGCTGGTCCCGCATCCGCACCCCCTACCTCTCCTTGGGGGACGCTGCCGAGACCTGCCGGGATTCGGCCCACCTGGTCCCTAACCTGCCCGCGCTCCAGCGCTTTCGGCCTGCCGTACCCGTACGGCCCGTTGATACCCCGGTCCCGGCCGTCCGACCGCGCCCCGTCACCGACTGACCTCACCCCCGCTTCGCGTCAGGTCCCTACACCTCCCATGCCTGAACCCGAAAAGGAGCCGCATCATGCGCGCCCAACTGGCCCGCGTCGACGCGGTGCTCGTCCAGGCGCTTATCGCCGCCGCGCTGTCCTTCGCCCACCTGCACGACGTCGCCGTGGCGGCCGGGCAGGACGGCTGGAAGGCGTGGGCCTACCCCGTCTCCGTCGACCTGCTGCTCGTCGCCGCGTGGCGTCGACTGCGATCCGGTGCCGCCCGAGCGGCGGCCTGGTGCTGGTTCGTCATCGCACTCGCCGCGTCGCTCGGCGCCAACGTCGCCACCGCCGGCCTTCTCGACATCGGCGATGTCCCGACCTGGCTGCGCATCCTCGTCGCCGGGTGGCCCGCTGTCGCCTTCCTGGGCGGAACACTGCTGGCCCACTCAGCTCCCGAGCGGACTCCCGCCCCGGACATCGCCGGGGCCCAAGAGGACGAGCTCGAAGCCGTCGTAGAACCGCCCGCGCAACCCGCCACCGAGCCGCCAACCCTTCCATCGGTCCCCGTCCCGGCTGCCCTCGTCGACCACGCCCGCAAGGTCGCCGCCGAACACCACACCCGCACCGGCATCCCGATCGACACCTCGACCCTCCGCGCCCGCCTCGGTGTTCCGGCCCCCATGGCCGAAGCCATCGCCGCCCGTCTTTGAGAGGAGACCCGGTGACCGCCAACCGCCGCTTCCGCAACGTCACCCGCATCGGCCCCGTCCAGGTCGGCACCGCCTACGACAACCGCGGCCGCGAGAAGCACACCGCAGCCTGCACGGCCCCGCGCTGCGGTTTCTCCGCCGACTACGACAGCCGCGCCGCCGCCGAACTGGCCGCCCGTACCCACCGCTGCCCCGCCCGCTGAAAGGACCCGCACACCGTGACCGTCAGCCTGCCGCTCGTCGTCGTGCTCGGCTTCTTCGCCTGGGGAGCGGTCAAGTTCCTCGGCGTCCGCACATGGATCGTCGTGCTGATCGCCCTCTTCGGCTTCTGGCTCTCGCACACATTCATGGCTCCGGCCATCGAGTCCGGCACACGCTCCAGCGTGGACATCGTCAACGGCTCACATGACTAGACGAGTAGGCAAGGAGAGCTTCGCCGTGTTCCTGCCCAAGTACCCCGACAGTCCGACACCGCCGCCCGCGCACTCCCACACCGTGGCCGACCCCATGTCCACCCGGCGGCCGGTCCCCCAGATCTCCATCAGCAGCGGAGCGGTCGCGGCCGTCCTCGTCGGCGGCGTCGTCCTGACCGCGCTCTTGGCCGCCGTCGCCGTTGCGGCTGTCTCCGTGGCCGTCGCCGCCGTCGTCCTGCGCTCGCTGCTCCGCGACCAGCACCGCCGCTGACGTATCGAAGCCCCCGAGGCGGCCTCGATACCGCCAAGCATCCGCCGCCTCGGGGGCATCTCCCTCCAGCCGAACCAGAAGGAGAAGCCATCATCACCCGCGCCACTACGCCCCCGCTCCGCGAACTGGGTGAACTGGCAGCCCTCGGCACCATGCCCGCACTTCTGCGCCAGCTCGCCGGCCTCGGCGGCTGCACCCACCCGATCCGCCTCGACGGCCACCGCACCGAGCACGCGGTGAACACCCGCACCGGCGAGATCGGCAACGTCCTCCACCACCTCGACTCCTCCGACCTTCCGGCCGGTCACCTCCTGGTCCGCTGCAACAACCGCCGCACGACCAGGTGCGCGGCCTGCGCCGAGGTGTACCGCCGCGACACCTTCCACCTGATCACCTCCGGACTGCGCGGCGGCAAGGGCGTCCCCGAACACGTCGCCGCACACCCGCGCGTCTTCGCCACCTTCACCGCGCCCAGCTTCGGCCCTGTCCACAACCGCCCCACCGGCCCGGCCGGATCGGTACGCCGCTGCCGCTGCGGCGTACTCCACAACCAGGACGACCCCGCCCTCGGCACCCCGCTCGACCCGGACACCTACGACTACGAAGCGGCAGTCCTCTGGAACGCGCACGCCGGCCCGCTTTGGCGGCGCTTCTCGATCTATCTGCGCCGGGAGGTCGCCAAGCGGGCGGGACTCACGCAACGGGCTTTCCGTGAGTTCGCCCGTGTGTCCTTCGCCAAGGTCGCCGAGTATCAGAAGCGCGGGGCAGTCCACTTCCACGCGGTCATCCGCCTCGACGGCCCCGAGGGCGGCGCCACCCCGCCTCCCGCCTGGGCCACCGCCGAGCTGCTGACCGACGCCATCCGGGCCGCCGCTGCCGCCGCCCGCGTGGACGGTCCGGTCATCGACGGCCGGGCCCACACCTTCGCCTTCGGCCGACAGCTCGACGTCCGCACCATCCGCTCGGCCGACTTCCACGGCGGCCAAGAGCTGACCGAGCGGGCCGTCGCCGCGTACATCGCCAAATACGCCACCAAGGGCGCCGAGACCGCCACGGGAGCTCTGGACCGGCCGCTGAGGTTCCTCGCCGAACTCGCCCAGCTCGACATCAGCGACCACGCCCGCCGACTCATCCGTACCGCCTGGGCCCTCGGTGCCCGCAAGGACCTCGAACACCTCCGCCTGCGGGCCTGGGCCCACATGCTCGGCTTCCGCGGCCACTTCTCCACCAAGTCCCGCCGCTACTCCACCACCCTCGGCGCCCTCCGCGACGCCCGCGCCGAATGGCGCCGCGCACAGGCCCTGGCAGCGAACGAGACCGAGCCGGACACGACCCTCGTCCTCGCGCACTGGGTCTACGCCGGAACCGGCCTCACCGACGCCGAAGCCTGGCTCACCGAAACCCTCGAACCCGCTCCTGGAACGGAAGGAGAACCCACCCATGGGTAGCCGTCGCCTCGCTGTCGCGGAAGCGGCCTCCGAGCCGCGTGGTCTGCCGTCGCGGTACCTGACTCCTGACGACCTGGTGGCGATGTTCGACCTGCCCAGCGTCGAGACGGTCTACCAGTGGCGCCGCAAGCGCACGGGTCCCCGCGGCTTCCGGGTCGGCCGGCACCTGCGCTACGACCCTGCGGACGTCCAAGCCTGGGTCGAATCCCTGCGGGAAGGGGCTGCCGCCTGATGGCCGGGCACGTTCAAGACCGTTGGTACAGAACCGAGACCGGCCCGGACGGGAAGGCGCGCAAGGTCAAGACCGAGCGTTACGGGTCCGGTCTCCGCTACCGCGCTCGCTACGTTGGCCCGGACGGCACGGAGAAGGCCAAGAGCTTCCCCGACCGTCAGAAGCGTCTTGCTGATCAGTGGCTGGCGCACATCGAGGCGGACATGGCACGCGGGCAGTACATCGACCCGCGCGCGGCTCGGATCACCTTCCAGCAGTACGCCGAGCGCTGGGTCGCCACGCAGGGCGCCGACCCGGAACCCAAGCCTCGATGGAGTCACAGCTACGGCTGCACGCCTTCCCCTACCTCGGCTCACGTCCGCTCGGCTCCTTCCAGCCGGCACACATCCGGGACTGGGTGCGGCAGTTGCAGGAGAACGGCATCCGCGGGTCGTACGCCCGGACGATCTACTCCAACGTGCGGGCGGCGCTCAGCGCGGCTGTGGACGACGGGCACCTTCCCCGCAACCCGTGTGCCGCCCGGTCGGTCCGGCCGCCGACCGTCGACAACAAGCGCGTCGTGCCTTGGACGCCCGAGCGGGTCTTCGCCGTCCGGGCCGCCATGCCCGAGCGTTACCAAGCCATGGTCGACCTGGGCGGCGGCTGCGGGCTCCGCCAGGGCGAGATCCTGGGCGTGGCCGTCGACGCGATCGACTTCGAGTCGGACACGCTCCACGTGGTCCAGCAACTGAAGCTGAGCCGCAGCAAGGCCGTGTTCGCGCCACCGAAGGGCGGCAAGCTGCGGGACGTGCCGCTTCCCGGCCCTGTCGCTGATGCGCTTCGGGCCCACATGAAGCGGTTCCCGCCGGTCGAGATCACCTTGCCGTGGAAGGTCGCCGATGGCCCTCCGGTGACCAAGCGGCTCATCTTCACCGGGCCGCGCGGCGGGCACGTCTGGCGTACGTCGCTCAACGAGGAGGCGTGGAAACCGGCGCTGGCTGCGGCTGGCGTCATCCCCGTGCCCGAGCAGGGACGGCCGTATGCCGAGTCCCGAGAGAACGGCATGCACGCCCTCCGCCACTTCTACGCCTCGGTGCTCTTGGACGCTGGTGAGAACATCAAGGCTCTCGCTGAGTACCTGGGCCACTCGGACCCCGGGCTGACCCTCCGGGTGTATGCACACCTCATGCCGTCCAGCCAGGAGCGCACCCGTAACGCTGTGACCTTTGTCTTCTCCCTAAGGGCTTGCAGATCATTAACACGTCGTCTTGATCTTGTTGCTGAGCTCGTCGGTC
>NZ_JBHMCY010000008.1:0-121083 GCF_042430725.1 Streptomyces cinereospinus
GCCGCCGACCTCGCCCCCGCCGAGCAGGCCGCCGCCGCCGCGGGCCGGCGGGTGCGCGACGCCGTCTCCGCGTGCGACGCCGCCACCCGTCGCCGCGCCGAACTGGACCGGCTGTCCGCCCGGGCCGCCGCCGGGGTACGCCGGCTCGCGCCGCTGCGCGAGGAGTACGACCGGGTGGCCCGGCTGGCCGGGCTCGCGGCCGGCACCTCCGCCGAGAACGAACGCCGGATGCGGCTGGAGTCGTACGTCCTCGCGGCGCGCCTGGAGCAGGTGGCCGCCGCCGCGACCGCGCGGCTGCAGCGGATGTCGTCCGGCCGCTACACCCTCGTCCACTCCGACGACCGGTCCGGGCGCGGGCGCAGCGGCCTCGGGCTGCACGTCGTCGACGCCTGGACCGGGCGGGAGCGGGACACCGCGACGCTGTCGGGCGGCGAGACGTTCTTCGCCTCGCTGGCGCTCGCCCTCGGCCTGGCGGACGTCGTCACGGACGAGGCGGGCGGGGTGCGGCTGGACACCCTCTTCATCGACGAGGGCTTCGGCAGCCTCGACGACCAGACCCTCGACGAGGTGCTGGACGTGCTGGACTCACTGCGCGAGCGGGACCGGAGCGTCGGCATCGTGAGTCACGTGGCCGACCTGAGACGGCGGGTCCACGCACAGCTGGAGGTGGTCAAGGGCAGGTCGGGGTCGGCGCTGCGGCAGCGGGGCACCGGCTGATCCGGCTCACCGGCCCAGCGGGCGCCGGGGGAGCGGCGCGCAGGAGACGACGCTCGTCGTCACCGGGCCCGGCGTGCCGATCCGGCCCGACACCTCCGCCAGGTGGCGCATGGAGCGGGCGGCGACCTTGATGACGAAGCAGTCGTCCCCCGTCACGTGGTGGGCCGCGAGCGAGGGTGACCCGCGGCTGCGGGTACGGCACCGGTGTCCACCTCGTCACCCGCGCCCGCGCCGGGCGGGGGGCCGGGACGTGACGGCAGGGGCGGCGGGGAAACCGGATGCGGGCCGTCCGCCCGGCGGCCATCATGATCACCATGCCGTATCCGCCTCTCCACCCTCAACTGCCGCATCCCGCACCCGAAGACCTCCGCCGCGACCCCCTGCCCCTGCGCGGCCGCACCGCCCTGGTCACCGGGGCCAGCCGTCGCGAGGGCATCGGGCACGCCGTGGCCCGGCGGCTCGTCGCCTACGGGGCGAGCGTCTACCTGCACCACCACGTGCCGCACGACGCCGCCATGCCCTGGGGCGCCGACCGGATCGAGGACGTCGTCGCCTCCGTGCGCGCGGCCGCCGGTGATCCGCGGGCCCGGGTGGTCGCCGGGCCGGGCGACCTCAGCGATCCGGCCGCGCCCGCCGCACTGATCACCACCGCCGCCGAGGCCCTCGGCGGACGGCTGGACGTCCTCGTCGCCAACCACGCCCTCAGCGGGTCCGACGGGCCGCTCGACACCATCGACGCCGCCATGCTCGACGCGCACTGGGCGGTCGACAGCAGGTCGGTGCTGCTGCTGGTGCAGGCGTACGCGCGGCTGCGCGAGACGCTGCCGCCGCGCACCCCGGGCGGGCGGGTGGTGATGTTGACGTCCGGGCAGGACCTCGGGGGCGGCATGCCCGGCGAGATCGCCTACGCCCTGCAAAAGGGCGCGCTCGCCTCGATCACCCGCTCGCTGGCGACGGCGCTCGCCGAGCAGGGCGTCACGCTGAACGCCGTCAATCCGGGGCCCGTCGACACGGGCTACCTGACCGGCGAGGCCCACGCGGCCGTCGCCGCGTGCTCCCCCGCCGGGCGGTAGGCATGCCCGACGACCCGGCCCGCCTCATCGCCTGGCTCGCGACGGACGAGGCGGACTGGGTCACCGGACAGGTGATCCACTCGGAGGGCGGCTTCCGGCGGTGATGTGACCCTCAGAGGCGGGACAGCTCGTCCACCAGGTCGTCCAGCCCCAGGGAGCCCTGCGAGAGGGCCGCCATGTGCCAGGCCTTGAGGTCGAACGCGTCGCCGTGCCGCTCGCGGGCCTTCTGGCGCCCCAGCAGCCAGGCGCGTTCGCCCAGCTTGTAGCCGATCGCCTGGCCGGGGATCGTGAGGTAGCGGGTCAGCTCGCTCTCCACGAAGTCCGCCGGGCGGCTGCTGTGCGCCCCGAAGAACTCCTGCGCCAGCTCGGGCGTCCAGCGCTCACCCGGGTGGAAGGGCGAGTCCGCCGGGATCCCGAGCTCCAGGTGCATCCCGATGTCGACGATCACCCGGGCGGCGCGCATCATCTGCGCGTCGAGGTAGCCGAGCCGCTGCTCCGCGTCGGTGAGGAAGCCCAGCTCGTCCATCAGCCGCTCCGCGTACAGCGCCCAGCCCTCGGCGTTGGCGCTGACGCCGCCGATCGTGGCCTGGTAGCGGGAGAGGTCGGCGGCCACGTGCGTCCACTGCGCGAGCTGGAGGTGATGGCCGGGGACGCCCTCGTGGTACCAGGTCGACACCAGGTCGTAGACCGGGAACCGGGTTTGTCCCATCGTCGGCAGCCAGGTCCGGCCCGGCCGGGAGAAGTCCTCGGACGGCGGCGTGTAGTAGGGAGCGGCCGCGCCGCCGGGCGGGGCGATGCAGGACTCCACCCTGCGGACCCGCTCGGCGAGTTCGAAGTGCGTGCCGTCCAGCGCCTCGATCGCCTGGTCCATCAGGCCCTGCAGCCACCGCCGGACCTCGTCGACGCCCTCGATGTGCCGGCCGTGCTCGTCGAGGTGGGCGAGCGCCACCCACGGCGTCTCGGCACCCGGCAGGACCTTCTCGGCCTCCTGTTTCATCTCGCCCAGGAGGCGGTGGAACTCCGACCAGCCGTACGCGTACGCCTCGTCCAGGTCGAGGTCGGTGCCGTTGAAGTAGCGCGCCCAGCGGGCGTACCGCTCCCGGCCCACCGTGTCCGGCGCGCCCTCGATCGTCGGCGCGTACACCTCGCGCATCCACTCCCGCAGCTCCACCACGGCCGCGGTGGCCTCGCGGGCGGCCTCGTCCAGCTCCGCGCGCAGCGCCCCGGGGCCGGCCGCGGCGAAGTCCTCGAACCAGCCGCGCCCGCTGCCGTCGCTGTCCGCCCACTCACCGAGCTGGTCGATGAACGTCGCCGTCGGGCGCGGCCCCGCGTACAGCTTGCGCTCCAGCCCCAGCGCGAGGGACTCGTGGTAGCCCGCCAGCGCGGCCGGCACCGCCCGCAGCCGCTGGGCGATCGCCGCCCAGTCCTCCTCCGTCTCCCTGGGCGTCACGGTGAACACCTCACGCACCGGGTGCACCAGGGTGCCGAGGTTGCCGACCGAGCGGAGCCCCTCGTCCGCCTCGTACACCGCGAGTTCGGCGGTGAGGCGCTCGCGCAGCAGGCGTGCACACCGGCGTTCGATGTCGCTGTCCGCGCCGGGCGCGCGCTCCGCCTCGTCGAGCCTGGCGAGGGTCGCCCGCGCCAGCTCGGCGAGCGCCCCCTGGCCCGCGGGCGAGAGGTCGGGCAGGCGGCTGGAACTCTCCTTCACGCCGAGGTACGTGCCGGTGACCGGGTCGAGGGCGACGAGTTCGTCGACGTAGGCGTCGGCGACCTCGCGGGGCAGCGGGCTGTTGGTGTCTGACATGGGGACCATCCTCGTACGAGGGGCCACCGGCGTCACCCGGATTGAGCCCAGGGCGAAGGCGGCGGCAGCGGGCCGCAGTCCCACTGCCGGAAGATGGACCCGGTCTCGACGCGGGCCGCTTCACCGCGGGCCGTGTACTCGTCCAGCACCAGCCGTTGCAGGTCGGCCTTGTCCGCGACCACGACCTGCACCAGGTAGTCCTCGGGCCCGGTGAGGGGGAAGACGGTCCGCGACTCCGGCAACCCCCGGATCCGCTCCACGAACGGTCCCACCGGTTCTCTGCGGTGCGGCCCGACCCGCACGGACAGCAGCGCCTGCACCCCCGCGCCCCGGCTTGGCCGGGTCAGCCGCAGCTGGTGCCCGGGGATCACGCCCGCGTGGCGCAGCCGGGTCACCCGGGCCGGGCACGTCGAGAGCGCGACGCCCACCTGCGCGGCGAGTCACGGGACGCGGTACAGAACACGGCGCGCAACTCGTCAGGGGACGCGGTGGCGGGACGCGGCGCGCGACTCGTTACGGGGCGCGGTGGCGGAACGCGTTACAGGACGCGGCGGGGACGGCTCGGAGTTTCGCGGCCGTGCCGTCCCCGCCGCGTCGGCCGGGTATGTCGCCGGGGTGCCGTCCCCCCCGGCGCGCAGGCCAGGCGTCTCGCTCTCGCGCCGTTCCCGCGCGCCGCCCCGGCGTTCGCCACCGTCCCGCCCCGCGGTGCCGGTCAGCTCACTCCCGGACGATCCGCTCGCCTAGTACGGCGACTCGGACCCGACCGGTGCCGGCTCCAGGCGGGCCGTGATCACCAGCGTGCCCTCCTCGATCTGGTAGTCGAGCGGCAGGTCGAGTCCGCGCATGGCGGCGACCATGCCGGTGTTGGACGCCTGCGTCACGGCGTACACGCTCTCGCAGCCCGCCTCGACGGCCATCGCCACCAGGCGGCCCAGCAGTTCGGTGCCGATGCCCCGGCGCTGCCACTCGTCCTCGACCAGCAGCGCGACCTCCGTCTCGTCCCCGTCCCACAGCAGGTGGCCGAGTCCGACGATCCGGCCCGACGCGGTCTGCACGGCGAGCGTCCGGCCGAAGCGCGGGCTCAGCAGGTGGTCGAGGTAACGGTCGGCGTCCCCGGCGGGCCCGTGGTAGCGCATCGACAGCGTGCGCTCCGAGCACCGGCCGTGCATCGCCTTGGCGGCGTCGAGGTCACCGGTGTCGGCCCGGCGCACGGTGATGGCGTTGCCCTGCGGCAACGTCAGCACGTCCCGGCTGCGCGGGACGCGCGGCCCGAGCCGCGCGTCCAGCTCCACCAGGGCCCGCGCCCGGGCGAACTCGGTCGGCGTGAAGGGCAGGTACGGCCGTTCCACGGTGACCACTCCGCCCTCCGGTGCGCGCAGCCGCATCACGGTGTCCTCCAGTACCCCCTCCACCGGCACGCCGTCCGCCGCACGGTCACCACCGCCCAGCGGGGCCGCGGGCAGCGAGCGGATCGTGCACCGGCCGAGCAACTGCCGCAGCGCCAGCGGCAGTTCGGCGGCATCCAGCGCCGTACGGGTGGCCAGGCCCAGGATGCGGGTCGGCGCGTCCACCAGGTCGTGGGCGTCGGCCCGCTCGATCCAGGTGTCCGTGCCGCCCGCCCGGGAGGCCGCCCGGGTCAGTTCGGACGCCGCGAGCCCGGCGGGGGCGCGGAGCAGGAACTCGTCCACCGTGCCGTCGGCCAGGGGATGCGTCTGCAGGCTCAGGATGTCGACCCGCTGCCCGGCCAGCGCGGTGCACAGCGCGGCCAGCGCACCGGGTTCGTCCTGCACCGTCGTCCGCATCCGCCACAGCGTGCTCTGCCCGGACCCCGGCTCCGGGTCCGCCGGGGCCGCCGCGGACGGCCCGGCCTGCCGCTCCGGGGAGGGCGGCCGGGCGCCGGTATCACTGGTCGGGGGTGCGTGGCCGTGGCGGCGTGACCACCAGACGTGGAACGCCGCCGTGGCGAGCAGGACGATCGCGGAGATCACCAGCAGCGCGGGGCCGTCCGGACCGTGGCCGATCAGGTTGGCCACGGCGTCCGCCACCGCCACCGCGGTGAACAGGGCGGCGAGTTCCACGACGTCCCGCCGCCAGTGGTGCACGGGGCGTCCGTGTTTCGCACGCATCAGGTCAGACATGTCTCGACTCATGCAGCCACTGTGAAGGAACGGTGTTGCGTGATCACGAACGCTCTGTGTCTGATCGGTAAAGCGCCAATCCGTCCCTTCTGCGGCAATTTCTATGATTGTTCCGGCGCGAGTGGAGAACTTGCGGTGACGCGCACGCCCGGCCGCGACCCCCTTCCCTACCGCCTACGTCATGCGGCCACCCCCTCGGCCAGCGCACTGCGCAGCCGACGCGCCTGCGTCGCCAGACGGGAGGAGCCGCGGCGTGCCGCCGCCTGCGCCAGATGCGGTAGTTCACCCCGCGCCCCGGACCGCTCGGCGCACTCGGCCGCCACCGCCAGCAACTCTCCGAGCCCCCGGGGCGGTGCGGCCGCGTCGCCGGTCGCGAGGTCGGCGAGCGGCAGGGGCAGCATCCGGCTCAGGACGCCCCACACGGTGGCGTGGGCGCCGGTGGCCGCCGCCGTCCGCGCCGACTCGGCCAGCCGCGCGGTCTTCACCGCACCGCACCGGACCAGCTGCCCGAGGTCCGTCCCCAGCCGGGTCGCGTCCAGCTGCCCGCGGGCGGCCAGCACCAGCAGCGCGTCCACCGCGGCGAGCCGGTCCTGCGCGTGCCGCGCCCCCAGCCCGTAGGCCAGGCCCAGGTGGACCGCCTCGCCGGCCTCGCCGCCGGACTCGGCGAGCGCCGGCAGCGCGACGGCGGCACCCTGGTGGTCGTCGAGCGCGAGGTCGGACAGATCCCGCAGCAGCCGCGCCGCCACCAACTCCCGCCGCTGCGGGAGCAGGGCCGACCAGTGCTGCCGTATGTCGTCGTCCCAGTGCGGGCACCACCGGTGTTCCTGCAAGACGCCCACCGGTCCGCCCAGCGGCTGGAACTCCGCCGGCAGGTCGTCGCGCAGGTCCGGGACCTCCCCGAGCTCGACCAGGACACGGGGGCCCGAGGTCCGCCGCCGGGCACCGGGCAGCGCGGGGGTCCCGGAGGTCAGCCACGCGGCGAGCCGTCTCCCCTCCCGCGTACCGAGCGCGGCCGCCCGAACGGCTGCCTGCCCGGCCGCCGCCCGGTCCGCGCGGTCCACCCGCAGCAGGGCCTGGGCGAAGTCGGTGACCGCGACGCGGACACCCAGCCGCCGGTAGCCGTCGAGGCGTGCGACCAGCTCGGCCGGTTCCAGCAGGCCGGTGCTCCACGTCGGGGTGGACAGCAGGAAGGGCAGGGGATCGGTGCGCATGCGGTACGCCACCTCCCACAGCCGGGCGGTGAACGCCCGGGACAGCGCGCTGTGCACGCAGCCCCGGACCTTCGCCCCGCGCCGGACCCGCGCGCGCAGCGTGGCCGTGCGGACCGCGCCGCGCAGGGTGGCGAGGAGCAGGTCGAGGCCGGCGGCGGCGTCGGTCACCTCGCCGAGGGAGTCGCCGTAGCGGTCACCCGCCACCGGGCCGTCGGCGCCGTCCCACCAACGGCGGGTGACCACCGGCTGGAGGGCCGCCAGCAGGGCGTCCCGGTCCTGGTGCGCGTGCCGGACCAGGCCGTCCAGGGCCCGCTCGAAGCCGCTCACCCCCGGCTCGGCGGCCAGCGCCGCTCCCACCTCCTCGGCCAGCTCCACCGCGGACGCGGCGGCGGGGGCCAAGCGCGCCGGCCGGGGTGCCGGGGGCAGCACCTCCGTGTAGTCGGCCGGCTCGGGGTCCGCGGGTGCCGCGCCCAGTGTCCCGGCCGCGCGGGCGCGCAGCCCGGGCGTCAACTGCGCGGCGGCCGCGGCCAGCTCGGCCCGTACCGGCGCCGCGTCCAGCTTCCGGACGTGCCGTTCGGCCAGCTTCAGTGCCCGCTCCTGGATTTCCGCGTCCTCGTGCCCGAAGGCCCGCGCGACGGCCGGCAGCAGCGCGCCGGCGGCGGACGCGTCCCGCGTGAGCGCCTTGCCCAGCAGCACGAGCTGGGCCCGCACGAGCTTCTTCTCCGGCCTGAACAGCACCGCGTCCGACATCTCCGCCAGGCGGTGCGGCGCCAGCTCGCCGTCCAGGGCCAGGCCCGCGAGGACGCTCTGGGCGTAGGAGGCCACCGTGGAGGTCGCGTCCGAGGCCAGCGCCAGCCAGTCGGCCGTCCGCTGCCGCTGCTCGTCGCGGGTGAGCGCGAGGCTCCGCACCAGGCGCAGGAACACCCTCTGGTCGGCGGCCGGGCCGCCCCGCAGCAGCCTCGCCACGCACGCGTCCACCGTCGTCGCGCGGTCGAGGACCCCCTCGGCGGTCAGCCGGGCCAGCGCGCCGGTCCAGGTGTCCGGGCCGTCGTGGCCGGGCCACTGCAACCGGCTGCCGATGTCGTCCGTCTCGAACAGGGCGGAGACGAGCTCCCGCAGATGCGGGTCCGGCCGCAGCCGGTCGAGGAGGGTGCCCCCGCGCTGCCACGAGCCGTGCTGATGGTCGATCCAGCCCCGGACGTAGGCGTCGGTGGTCGGCACCGGGCAGCCGGAGAGCCGGACCAGACCGGCCATCAGCTCGTACGGCACCGCCGCGGTGACCGGCCGCTGTGCCAGCCGGTGCGTCACGTCCGCCAGCCACTCCGTCTCCCGGTCGCCGAGGACATGCAGCAGCACGGCCGGCGACACCCCCGACCAGCGCAGATCGGCGGCGGCCAGCCAGCTCGCCACCCCCGCCGCGCCGGTCTGGCACGCCGCCCCCGCCGTGTGCAGCGCGGGATACGCGCGCCGCGCGTCCGACTGCCAGGGCGCCGCCCGCAACTCCTGGCGCAGGGCTCTCAGCTCAGGGACGTACGAGCGCCGTTCGGCGTCCGTCATCCCGTCCAGCAGCCCCACCACCTCGGCCGTGCGGCCCGTCCGCACCAGCTCCATCAGCGCGCTCATCGCACACCCCCGTCGATCCGCCGTGCCTGCCCGGCCCGCTCCGCGACGGCTCCGCGCCGCACCATGCGCACCGCCAGCGCGTGCTTGCACGGGCCGCGCCCGCCCCGGTACGTCGCCCACCACAGGCAACTGCAACTGAACACCCCCGCCTGCTCGCGCACCCGGTGCACATGGCCGTCCTCCGCCGTCACCGTGGCGACCGCGCCGTCCAGGGCGACGGCGCCCGCCGCCACCAGCGCGCGGGCGGACCGCAGCCGGGGGTTGTGCCGCTCCACGCGCTCGGCGTCGTAGGGCAGTTCCCGGTGGAAGTAGGCCGCCTCCGCCACGTCGTACCCGACGCGCCCCGAGGTGCCGAGGCGGACCAGGGCCGCCCGGACGCGCTCGGCGGTCAGTCCGCAGGCGGCGGCGAGGTCGCCGACGTCCACGCGCGGCTCCCACGCCAGCAGCGCCGAGACCAGCTCCGCGTCCCCGGCGGCCTCGTCGGTGGCCAGCGCGGCGAGGACACCGCCCTCGCCGGAGAACCCGCGCGAGGCGTCGGGGGACAGTGTCAGCGTGAGCCGCATGCCCGGCAGGACGACCTCCCAGGCCGCGGCCGTGGCGGCGGCGTCGCCGGTGACCGGGGGGCCGTACACCCGCAGGGCCGTGGCGTGCCGCAGTACCCGCTGGAGCGCGGCCAGCCGCTCCGGGCCGGGCAGGCAGACCGCGCCGGGCCCGGGCCGGGTGGTCGGCCGCAGTCCACGACCGGCCGGCACCACCCAGCGGGCGCCGTCCGACGCGCCCCGCGCGCCGCCACGGGGCAGTGACCGCAGGAACCGCACCGCCTCCACCGCCGGCAGCTCGGCCCGCAGGTCGAACCCGGCGGCGATGACCTGGGCCTCGGCGAAGCCCCGCAGCCAGCGGTCGGGAAGCGGGACCTTCTTCTCCACGACCGGGCCGTCCAGCGTGGTCACCGCCAGGTCGTCCGGGCCGACCCGCAGGTGCAGGGGGTCGGCCGGGCCGATCCTCGACAAGGACTCGCGCAACGGGTTGTTCACGTCGACGTTCGTCGTCCCGTGCCCCACCGCGCCGCCGTCCAGGCCCGCCCCCAGCACGTCCAGGCGCGCGTACACCCCGCCGCAGCCGGAGAAGGACTCGAAGCGCAGCCGGTCGCCGTTGCCCGTCACCACCGGGTCGAGCGAGGCGCGCAGCCGCCGCTGGTAGTACCGTGCGGCCGCCACGTCCGCCACCGCCAGCAGACCCGCCGCGGCCACCTGGGGCGCCGTCAGGAAACCGGCGAAGAACTGCGGATGGTCCCGGACGCCCGAGGGCGTCGCACCACGGGAGGTCTCCAGGTCCAGCCGTCGTCCGTCCGCCGCGGACTCCATCACGGAGGGTCGCCGATAGGCCACGGCCTGCAAAGATCGCGTCATGGGAAAACCGTAGGGGCGACCACTGACAATCGGCTCCGACCTGCGAAAACCCCGCCGCGACGGTGGAGTTGGCGCGATCAGCGGGAGCGGATGCGACCGTGCCGCGCACCGGGGGATGACGCCGGTGCGCGGCACGTGTTCTCCGAGCGTACGGCAGCTACTGCCCGACCCTGCCCGGCTGCAGCACCTGGGTGAACAGCACGGTGCCGTCCTGCTCGCGCAGCCGGACCGTCAACTCGGCGCTGTCGCCGTCGATGTCGACCTCGCCGAAGAACTGGTAGCCCTCGGCGGGGGAGACGTTGGCCGTCGTCGGCGCCTTCACGAACACCCGCTCCGGGCCGAAGGTGCTGTCGAGCGCGTTCGCCGGGAAGCCACCGGCGTTGAGCGGGCCGGACACGAACTCCCAGAACGGCTCGAAGTCCGTGAAGGCCGCCCGCGACGGCTGGTAGTGCTGCGCCGAGGTGTAGTGCACGTCGGCCGTCACCCATACCGTGCCGGTGATGCGCCGGTGCTTGACGAACCGCAGCAGCTCGGCGATCTGCAGCTCACGGCCGAGCGGGGCGCCCGGGTCGCCCTGCGCGACCGCCTCGATGTTCGGCCTGCCGTCCCCGGTGTCCGGCACGAGGAGGCCGAGCGGCATGTCGGAGGCGATCACCTTCCACACCGCACGCGAACGCGACAGCTCCCGCTTGAGCCACTCCAGTTGCTCCCGGCCCAGGATGCCCTGCGCGTCGGTGGTCTGGTCGTCCGGCGAGTTGGCGTTGCGGTAGGTGCGCATGTCCAGGACGAACACGTCCAGCAGCGGGCCGTGGTGCTGCACCCGGTAGACCCGGCCGTCGGGGCGGCGCAGCGTCGAGATCGGGAAGTACTCCGAGAACGCCTGCCGGGCCCGCGCGGCGAGCACGTCGACGTTCTTCTCGGTGTACCGGCTGTCGGCGAGGATCTCGCCCGGGTACCAGTTGTTGGTGACCTCGTGGTCGTCCCACTGGATGATGGACGGCACCCGGGCGTTGAACGCGCGCAGGTTCTCGTCCAGCAGGTTGTAGCGGAAGTTGCCGCGGAACTCCGCCAGCGTCTCGGCGACCTTCGTCTTCTCCTCGGTGGTGATGTTCCGCCAGGTCCGCCCGTCGGGCAGCGCCACGCTCTCGGTGAGCGGCCCGTCGGCGTAGACGTTGTCGCCGCTGCAGATGAAGAAGTCCGGGTCGAGGGCGGCCATCGCGTCGTAGATCCGGTAGCCGCCGAGCTCCGGGTTGATGCCCCAGCCCTGTCCGGCCAGGTCGCCGGACCAGACGAACCGCACGCCGTCCCGCCGCCGGGCGGACGCCGTGCGGAAGGTGCCGGTGACCGGCTCGCCGGTGCGGCGCGGGTCGTCCGGGTCGGCCAGCAGCACGCGGTAGTGGATCTGCTCGCCGGCGGGCAGGCCGCGCAGCAGGGTCGTGCCGGTGAAGTCGGAGCCCTGGCCGAGCAGCGGGCCGTACCACCTGCGCGGGTTGCGGAACGACTCGGTCGCGGCGGTCTCGACGATCATCCGGGCCGGACGGTCGGAACGCACCCACACCAGCCCGGAGTGCGCGGTCACGTCCCCCGTCTGCACACCCCAGCCCGCCTCCGGACGTCCCGACAGGGCGAGGGCCGGTGCCGCGCCGAGACCGGCGGGCAGGGTCAGGGCCGCCGAGGCGGCGAGGGAGCCGCGCAGGACACTGCGGCGGCCGGGCAACGACGGGTGGGACATGGGTGCGCCTCCAGGACAGGACGGAATCCGGCCAGTTGCGATGCCACAACTACTGGGACGCCGCAGCGCGCACGCGAACCGCGAGTGAACATCGGACCGCGGGAACGCGGGGAGCGATCGTGACCCCGGGTACGGACGCGGTGCGGGCGCGGAGGACGGACGGCCGATGAGCCGGCCTCACCGGCCCGGACGCGCGGAGGACACCACCGGCGCGGGCCGCCGGCCGGCCCGCGCCGCCTCCGCCGTCAGCCGCACCCCGCCCTGGATCCGCCCCGTCGGCCCATGCGCGTACCCCTCCCCGCCGCTTGCCGCCCCCTCCACCGGCCCGCACGCGCGCGTACCGCTCCGTGGCCCCGCGCGCCGCCCACCCCGACCACGCCGCACGCGCGCGTGCGCCGAATCCGCCTGGACAGGACGGGACGGTTCGGCTGGGATGATCCGGTGACCGCCGACACCGCCACCGAGGCCTTCGAAGAGCACCGCTCCGTCCTCCTGGGCGTCGCCTACCGCATGCTCGGCCGTGTCGCCGACGCGGAGGACGTGGTCCAGGACGCCTGGCTGCGCTGGTCCGGCGCCGACCGCACCGAGGTGCGCGACACGCGCGCGTACCTGGTACGCGTCACCACCCGCCTCGCCCTGGACCGACTGCGCCGCATCAAGGCCCGCAACGAGGCGTACGTCGGACCCTGGCTGCCCGAGCCGTACGTCACCGAGTTCGGGGACACCGCCCCCGACACGGCGGAACGGGCCGTGCTCGCCGACTCCGTCTCCCTCGCCGTCCTCGTCGTGCTGGAGTCGCTGTCACCGCTGGAGCGGGCGGTGTTCGTGCTGCGCGAGGCCTTCGGCTATCCCCACGCCGAGATCGCCGCCATGCTCGACCGCGCCGAACCCGCCGTGCGGCAGTTGGCCGGCCGGGCCCGCCGGCACGTCCAGGAGCGGCGGCCGCGCTACGACGTCGACCCCGTCCAGCGCCGTGTCCTGACCGAACGGTTCCTCGCCGCCGCGGCGGACGGCGACCTCGACGGGCTGATGGCCCTGCTCGCCCCCGACGTCCGTCTGGTCGGCGACAGCGGCGGCAAGGCGAAGGCGCCGCTGCGCGTGCTGGAGAGCGCCGGCCACGTGGGCCGTTTCCTCGCCGGCGCCGCCCGCAAGGGCATCGCGGAGATGTCGAACCGCTTCCTCGAACTCAACGGCGGGCCGGCGCTGCTCGTCCTGTCCGGCGGCCAGCCCGACAGTGTGTTCCAGCTGGACGTGTGCGACGGGCGCATTCAGGCCGTCTACGTCGTCCGCAACCCCGACAAGCTGCGGTCGCTGTCCACCGCCCGGACGTCTGTGTGTCACAGGTGTGGCCTGGTGCGAACGGTCCATGAACGCTCGGCCGCGGTCCACCCGTGCGGTGCCTGAGGGAACGAGGATTGGTCTTGACCAGGAATGAGGGCCGTCCTATGGTCGCAGATAAGTACAACAACCTTTAATAAACAAGGGCGCTGAAAACGCCGCCGGATTCGGCGATCGCGGAGGACAGGGTGGGGACTACGCAGCTGGAATCGGTGCCGGAACCCAAGTACTGGCATCTCAAAACCGTGCTCACCGAGGCTTTGGACTCCGAGTTCTCGGTGGGCGAGATCCTGCCCAACGAGCGCGACCTCGCGGCCCGCTTCGGCGTCGCCCGCGCCACGCTCCGCCAGGCCCTGGAGCAGCTGGAGCTGGAGGGCAGGCTGCAACGCCGCCGCGGCGTCGGCACGACCGTGGCGCCGCCGCGCGTGGGCGTGGCCGTCGGCACCGCACAGCACGCCTGGCCCGGCGGTCCCGGTGACGCCTGGCAGGCCGTCGACGTGACCGTCGCCGCCCCGCCGGCCGCGGTCGCCGACGCCCTGGGGAGCGGCCGCGACGAGGCCGTCCACATCGTGCGCCGCACCCGGACGACCCACGGCCAGCCCGTCGCCGCCGAGCTGCTGTACATCCCCGGGTCGTCGGTGCCCGACCTGTCCGCCATCGACGCCCCGGCCGGACCGGCACGCGCGCGTGCGGTGCTGCGCGAGCTGCAGCGCGTGGACCTGGAGGGTCAGGACCGCGCCGTCGAGCTCGGCTCGGCCCGCGCCGACGACGCCAAGGAACTCGACCGCCTGCCGGGCTCCCCGGTCCTGGTCGTCACCACCCGCTTCCACGCCGCCGGCCGCACCGCGGCGGTGTCCGTCGCGACGTACCGCGCGGACACCTGCCGGCTGACCTTCGGCGACGCGGGCGGTGTGGAGATCCACGAGGACCCGCAGCGCCGGGCGTCCTGACGACGGCAGAAGCCGGTCTCCGTTCGGCGTCCCGGAGGGTTCCTCCGGGACGCCGAACGCGTCACCGCACGCACCCGCGCGGGCCCGTCCGGCGGTCCCGCCGCCCCGGCCGGCGGCACGGCGGGACCGGTCGGCGTGCGGAGCCATCGCATCCCCACCAGGCGCAGAGCCCCAGCCCTGACGGGCCGCGGAGCCACCGCTCCCGCAGCGGCCGCGGAGCCCTCACCGTGACCGGCCGTGCCCCTGCCCTGACCGGCCGCAGTGCCCCCCGCCCTCACCGCCCGCGAGCAACCGCACCCTGACGGGCCGCGGAGTCACCGCCCCCTCAGCGGGCCCAGTGCCCCCCCGCCCTCACCGCCGCGCCGTCACCGTCCCCTCCACCGCGAACAGCTGCTCCTCCACGTGGTCCAGGGCCAGCCGCAGCGCCCCGGTCGCCACGGCCGCCTCTCCCAGCAGCGACAGCGCCACCCTGGGGGGCCGCAGACAGTACCGCGCCAGTTCGCGCCGCAGCGGATCCAGTACCCCGTCCAGGCCCGCCGCCCAGCCGCCGACGACGACCAACTCCGGGTCGAGAGCCAGCACGAGCGCGGCCACGTCGTGCACGAGCCGCTGGATGAACCGCTCGACCGCGGCCATGGCCCGCTGGTCGCCCTCGCGGGCCTGCGCGAAGACCTTGGCGACCGCCTGCTCGTCCAGCGGGTGCAGGGGCTCGTCCGTGGTGGACAGCAGCGTCTCCGGCGTCACCTCCCGGCCCAGCAGATGCAGCGCGCCGATCTCACCGGCCGCCCCGCCGTACCCCCGGTGCAGCCGCCCGCCGATCAGCGCGCCGGCGCCCGGGCTCAGCCCGGCCAGCACGAACACCACGTCGGCGGACTCGGTCGCGGACCCCTTCCAGTGCTCGGCGACCGCCGCCGCGTTGGCGTCGTTCTCCACCAGCACCGGGCACTTGAAGGACCGCCCCAGCCGCTCCCCGAGCCGCAGCCCCGTCCAGCCGGGCAGTGCGGTGCCCAGCCGTACGGTCCCGTCCGCCTCGACGATCCCCGGCGTGGCCACGCCCACCGCCCGCAGCGAGCCCCGTGCGACGCCGGCCCGGC
Organism: Streptomyces cinereospinus; assembly: GCF_042430725.1. NCBI lineage: Bacteria > Bacillati > Actinomycetota > Actinomycetes > Kitasatosporales > Streptomycetaceae > Streptomyces > Streptomyces cinereospinus. The sequence continues at coordinate 15,090 of NZ_JBHMCY010000008.1, forward strand.
GCAGCAGTTCGGCCACGGCGGTGCGCAGCCGCTCCAGCCGCTCGTCGGCGTGGGCCGTCTCGTCGACGTCCTTCGCCTGTGCGCCGACGATTTGCCCGTCCAGGTCCGCGAGGAGCGCGGCCACCCGGTGCGGCCCGATCTCCAGGCCCAGCAGGTGCCCGGCCTCGGCCCGGAACCGGAACCGCCGCGCCGGCCGCCCCTGCCGCCGGGTGGCGCCCTCGTCGGCCGCCTTCTCCACGACGAGGCCGGCATCGATCAGCCCCTCGACGACCCCTTCGACGGTCGGCCGGGACAGCCCGGTGACCCGGGTGATCTCCGTCAGCGTCGCGCAGTCCGTGGCGCGCAGCGCGTGCAGCACCACCGCGGAATTGATCCTTCGCAACAGCGAGGGATCCCCGCCGGTCAGCCGTCCCAACGTCCGTCCTCCCAGCTCGTGCGCGTGTTGGCCGGATCGTACTCGGCACCGGTGGACAGCGGCGAGTGCCGGAGCCACCAAGTCCGCCGCGGCCCGTGCCGGCCCGGCCGGCCCGAGCCGGGCACCCGCGCCGTGAGCACGGCGTTCCCCCCGCTGTCGCCCGTCCGGATCGCCGCCGGGCTCCTGACGCACCGCCAATTGTCAGTGGTGCCGGGTTTACTGGAGTCATGGACATCGCGCGGTGCCTGGACATGATCGACCGGCTGTGCTCCCGCCCCTTCCCCGCGGAACACGGCTGGTCGGACGTCGGCCGGGAAGGGCCGGGTTACCACATGGCGGAGTTAGGAGCCGGGGACGGCGGCCGTGCGCACGGGGAGCGCACGGCCGAGGACGTCGAGGCGTTCCGGGAGGGCATGGCCCAGCGGCTCGACGCGCGCTGGGGAGCGGGCCCCCCGTGGGGCATGCTCACCCTCCGGGTGCGCGGGGAGCGGGGCGAGGAGATACCAGAGCCGTGGGCGAGCGTCAGCGCCGTGGCGGACGACGTGTACGTGTGGGAGGCGGCCGGCACGGGCCGTTGGGTCGCGCTCGGCGTCACCGGCGGTGACGAGACGGCCCCGGCCGGACTGCTCGCCGTGGTCACGGAGGTCGACCCGGCGTGATCGGGGCGCGGCTGCCTCGACGTGACCCGCCGGCCAGACCCCGGTCCTCGGACCCTACTGCTCCGCGGCCACCCGCAGCCGCGCGAACTCCTCCGCCATCGTCGCGGCCGTCCAGTGCGCGTTCAGCCCGGAGGGGTTGGGCAGCACCCACACGCGCGTGTCCCCGATCGTCCGGACCTGCGGCCCCACCTGCGCCCTGCGGTCGTCGAAGGCGACCCGGTAGGCGGTGACCCCGACCACCGCCAGCCAACGCGGCCGCAGGCGCGCCACCTTCAGCGACAGCAGCCGCCCGCCCTCGCGGTACTCCTCGGCGCTCAGCTCGTCGGCCCGTGCCGTCGCCCGCGCCACCACGTTGGTGATGCCGAGCCCGTACGACAGCAACTCGCCCTGCTCGGACGGCTTCAGCAGCCGGGGCGTGAAGCCGGACCGGTGCAGCACCGGCCAGAAGCGGTTGCCGGGACGCGCGAAGTGGTGGCCCGTCGCCGCCGTCATCAGACCGGGGTTGATGCCGCAGAACAGCACGCGCAGGCCGCCCGCGACGACGTCCGGCACCAGACGGTCGCGGGCGGCCTCGAGCTCCTGCGCGGTGAAGCGTGTCAGAGGATCGCTCCCGGCGTGTAGCCCGCGGCCTCCGGGCGCTGCTCGACGATCTCCTCGATCCGGCCGACCACGGCGGCGACCTGGCCGGCGGCGGCACCGGTGAAGGACAGCTTGTCCGCCATCAGCGCGTCGAGCTGCGCCCGGTCCAGCGGGATGCGCTCGTCGGCGGCGAGCCGGTCCAGCAGCTCGTTGCGCTCGGCGCCCTGCTCACGCATCGCCAGGGCGCACGCCACGGCGTTCTCCTTGATCGCCTCGTGCGCGACCTCGCGCCCGACGCCTGCCCGCACCGAGGCCATGAGCACCTTGGTGGTCGCCAGGAAGGGCAGGTAGCGGTCCAGCTCCCGCGCCACGACGGCCGGGAAGGCACCGAACTCGTCCAGCACCGTCAGGAACGTCTCCAGCAGTCCGTCCAGCGCGAAGAACGCGTCCGGCAGCGCGACCCGGCGCACCACCGAGCAGGACACGTCGCCCTCGTTCCACTGGTCGCCCGCCAGCTCCCCGGTCATCGAGGCGTAGCCGCGCAGGATCACCATCAGGCCGTTGACGCGCTCGCAGGAACGGGTGTTCATCTTGTGCGGCATCGCGGAGGAGCCGACCTGGCCGGGCTTGAAGCCCTCGGTCACCAGCTCGTGTCCGGCCATCAGCCGGATCGTCTTCGCCAGCGAGGACGGGGCGGCGGCCAGCTGCACGAGCGTGGTGACGACCTCGTAGTCGAGCGAGCGCGGGTAGACCTGGCCGACCGAGGTGAAGGCCTGCGAGAAGCCCAGGTGCCCGGCGATCCGCTGTTCCAGGTCGGCCAGCTTGTCGGCGTCCCCGCCGAGCAGGTCCAGCATGTCCTGCGCGGTGCCGACCGGGCCCTTGATGCCGCGCAGCGGGTAGCGGCCGAGCAGCTCCTCGATCCGGCCGTGGGCGACGAGCAGCTCGTCGGCGGCGGTCGCGAACCGCTTGCCGAGGGTGGTGGCCTGCGCGGCCACGTTGTGCGAGCGGCCGGCCATGACCAGCTCGCCGTACTCGCCGGCCAGCTTGCCGAGCCGGGCCAGGACCGCCACCGTGCGGTCGCGCACCAGCTCCAGCGAGAGCCGGATCTGCAGCTGCTCGACGTTCTCGGTCAGGTCGCGGGAGGTCATGCCCTTGTGTACCTGCTCGTGCCCGGCGAGGTCGTTGAACTCCTCGATCCGCGCCTTCACGTCGTGCCGGGTGACCTTCTCGCGCTCGGCGACGGAGGCCAGGTCGACCTGGTCGAGCACGCGCTCGTAGTCGGCGATCGCCGCGTCCGGCACCTTGATGCCGAGGTCCTGCTGGGCGCGGAGCACGGCGAGCCAGAGCTGCCGCTCCAGCTTCACCTTCTGCTCGGGGGACCAGAGCGTGGCGAGCTCGGCGGAGGCGTAGCGTCCGGCGAGGACGTTCGGGATGCGGGGCTTGGCGGGCGCAGAAGTCACGTAACCGGATTCTACTGGCGGTTCGTGCAGGCCAGCGCCACGGGTGGGTTCGTGGGAACCTACGAGGCGCTGTCGAGGGGATCGCGGCGGGCCCCCGCCGGGTCCTCGAACGGCAGCAGCTCGGGCCGCTTCGCCGGGCGGCCGTCCCCGGAGGAGCGGCCCGTGAGCCGGCGTCCTATCCACGGCAGCAGGTGCCGGCGGGCGAACCGCACGTCCGTGACCCGCCGCGTCAGCCACCCCGGCGGCAGCGTGGCCGGCATCGGCGCCTGCCAGTGCGGGTCCTCGGGCTCGTGGCCGAGCCCCTGCCACACCGCCTCCGCGACCCGCCGGTGCCCCTCGGCCGTCAGGTGCAGCCGGTCGACGTCCCACAGGCGCGGGTCGCCCAGCGAGGCCGCCCCGTACAGATCGACCACCAGCGCGCCGTGCCGCGCGGCCAGCTCGTCGACGCAGGCGAACAGCTCCTCCATGCGCGGCCGGAACCGCTCCAGCACCGGACCCCGCCGTCCCGGGCTGCGCATCAGCACCAGCTGCTTGCAGGCCGGGGCCAGCCGCTCCACGGCCTCCTCCAGCAGGCCACGCACCCGGCCCATGTCGCACTTGGGGCGCAGGGTGTCGTTGAGCCCGCCGACCAGGGTGATCACGTCGGCGCCCATGGCGGCCGCGAGGCCCACCTGCTCGTCGACGATCTGCCCGATCAGCTTGCCGCGCACCGCCAGGTTGGCGTACCGGAAGCCGGGCGTGCGGGCGGCCATCCGGGCCGCGAGGAGGTCGGCCCAGCCCCGGTAGGTGCCGTCGGGCAGCAGGTCCGACATGCCCTCGGTGAAGGAGTCGCCGACCGCGACCAGGCTGGTGTACGGGGGAGAGGCGTTCGTCTGCATGGCGACGAAGATGGTATCCCGAGGCGCATACCTTCCGGTCGGTCACTGTCGCCGACGGCCCGCACGGGCCTCACACCCACTGCCCGAACAGCTCCCGCAGCACGTCCTCCATGGTCACCAGCCCCGCCAGCCGCCCGTCCGAGCCCAGCACGGCCGCCACGTGCGTCCGGCTGCCCCGCATCGCGGTGAGCACGTCGTCCAGGGGCGTGGTCTCCCGTACGCGCGCGATGGGCCGCATGTCGCGCAGCCGGAACGGCAGGTCGCGCGGCGAGGCGTCCAGCGCGTCCTTCACGTGCAGGTAGCCGACGATCCGGCGCCCCTCGTCCACGACCGGGAAACGGGAGAACCCGGACCGGGCCGACAGCGCCTCCAGCTCCTCCGGGGTGACGCCCACGCGCGCGTACACGACCCGCTCCAGCGGCAGCACCACGTCCCGCACCGGCCGGTGGCCCAGCTCCAGGGCGTCGCGCAGACGCTCCTGCGCCCGGTCGTCGATCAGCCCGGCGGCGCCGGAGTCCTTGACCATCCGGGCCAGCTCGGCGTCCGAGAAGGTCGCCGTCACCTCGTCCTTGGGCTCGATCCGCAACAGCTTGAGCAGCCCGTTCGCGAACGCGTTCACGGTGAAGATCACCGGCCGCAGCGCCCGGGAGAGCGTGACCAGCGGCGGCCCGAGCAGCAGCGCGCTGCGCACCGGCTCGGCGAGCGCGACGTTCTTCGGCACCATCTCGCCCAGCAGCATGTGCAGGTACGTCGCCAGGCCCAGCGCGATCACGAAGGACACCGCGTGCCCGGCGCCGCTCGGCACGCCCAGGGCGTGGAACGCCGGCTCCAGAAGGTGCGCGATCGCCGGCTCCGCGACCACACCGAGCACCAGGGTGCACAGCGTGATGCCGAGCTGCGCGGCCGCCATCAGCGCCGAGACGTGCTGCAGCCCCCACAGCACGCTCTTCGCGCGCCGGTCGCCCTGCTCGGCGTACGGCTCGATCTGGGAGCGCCGCACGGAGATCAGCGCGAACTCGGCGCCCACGAAGAAGGCGTTCACGACCAGCGTCGCCAGACCGATCAGCAGCTGTACGACGGTCATGCCGGCGCCCCCTTCTCGTCGCTCTCGTCGCTCTCGTCGCTCTCGTCGCGCTCCTCGGCGAGCGGCGCGTGCAGCAGGACGCGCGCGGCCCGGCGGCCTCCGGCGTCCAGCACCTCCAGCCGCCAGCCGGCCACCGCGACGCTGTCGCCCACGGCGGGGATGCGGCCCAGCTCGGTCGCGACGAGCCCGGCCAGCGTCTCGTACGGTCCCTCGGGCGGCTTCAGGCCGACCCGCGCGAGCTGGTCCATCCGGGCGGCGCCGTCCGCCGAGTACAGCGCGTGGCCGTCCTCGTCGGCGCCGGCCGGGGCGAGGTCGGGCGTCTCGTGCGGGTCGTGCTCGTCGCGCACCTCGCCGACGACCTCCTCCACGATGTCCTCCAGGGTCGCCACGCCCGCCGTGCCGCCGTACTCGTCGATGACCACGGCCATGGTGCGTCGGCCGGAGAGCCGGTCGAGGAGGCGGTCCACGGTCAGCGACTCGGGGACGAGCAGCGGCTCGCGCATCATGTCGGCCACCGGCACCCGGGGCCGGCGCTCCGCGGGCACCGTCAGGATGTCCTTGACATGGGCGGTGCCCACGACCGAGTCGAGGCTGCCGCGGTAGACGGGGAACCGCGACAGGCCCGTCGCCCGGGTCGCGTTCGCCACGTCCTCGCAGGTCGCCTGCGCGTCGAGGGCGACGACCTGCACGCGCGGGGTCATCACGTTCTCCGCGGTCAGTTCCGCGAGGTTCAGGGTCCGGACGAACAGTTCGGCGGTGTCGGGCTCCAGGGCGCCCTCCCGGGCCGAGTGCCGGGCCAGGGCGGCCAGTTCCTGCGGTCCGCGCGCGGAGGCCAGCTCCTCGGCCGGTTCGACGCCCATGCGGCGCACCAGGCGGTTCGCCGTGTTGTTGAGGTGGGTGATGAACGGCCGGAAGGCCGCGCTGAACCAGCGCTGCGCGTTGCCCACCCGCCGGGCCACGGTCAGCGGCGAGGAGATCGCCCAGTTCTTGGGCACCAGCTCGCCCACCACCATCAGGAACACCGTCGACAGGGCGGTGCCCAGGACCAGCGCGATCGACGACGCCGTGCTGGACGAGACGCCGACGGCGCGCAGCGGTCCCGCGATCAGGCGCGCGATGGACGGCTCGGCGAGCATGCCGACCACCAGGTTGGTGACGGTGATGCCGAGCTGTGCGCCGGAGAGCTGGAAGGTGAGGTTCCGTACCGCCTTCAGGGCGCCGGCGGCGCCGCGCTCGCCGCGCTCGACGGCGCGTTCCAGCTCGCTGCGCTCCACCGTGGTCAGCGAGAACTCGGCCGCCACGAAGGCGCCGCAGGCGAGCGAGAGCAGGACCGCCACGAGCAGGAGCAGTACTTCGGTCATCGGGTCACCCCCGTCCCATGTTCCGGCAGGTCAGGGAGGATCGCGCGATGTCCGCTACCGGGAGGTTCGCCCATGGGCAGGCGGTCACACCTTTCACTGAGAGGTCGGTCCGGGGAGGACCGAGCGGGAGGACCGGGTGGCCCTCCCCAGGTAAAGAATCGGCAAAGTCGAGTAAGGGTGGCGTCAGGATTCGGTCAGCGGCTTCACCCAGCGCCGCCACTGCTCCTCGGGCGAGTACCCCGCCGCGCGCCACGCGTGCTGCGCGGTCACGTTCCGGGTCAGCACCATCGCGTCGCCCCGGCGCCCGCCGAGCGCCACGAAACGTTCCTCCGCGGTGGTCAGCAGCGCACCGCCGACACCCCGGCGGCGGTGCCCGGGGTGCACGGCGAGCCGGTAGAGGTGGCAGCGCCAGCCGTCGAAGCCCGCGATCACCGTGCCGACCAGTTCGCCCGCCCGCTCGGCCAGGATCAGCGCCCCGGGGTCGCGGGCGACCAGCCGCTCCACGCCGTCGCGGTCGTCGCTGATGCTGGTGCCCTCGGCGGCGGTCTTCCAGAAGGCCAGCACGGTGTCCACATCGTCGGGCGTCGCGGCCCGTGTCCGCAGGTCGGTCATGGCGGGATCCCACCACCGGTGTCCGGCCGGCGGCCGCGAATTCCAGCATCCGGACGGGCGTTCGTGATCCGCTGCACACGCGAAATCCCCTGGGGCTTCCGGGGGGTTCTCTGCCCAGGTCGGGCGCCGGACGCCGGTGCCAGGGACACGCACAGGCCGCACGGGGCCCTTGCCGTGCTAGCGCCCCAGCGCTAGCTTCGAGGTATGGCCAAGACCCAGTTGAACGTCCGCGTCGACGAGGACACCGCCCGGGCGGCCCGCGAACGCGCCCTCGCGCGCGGGATGAGCGTCAACCGCTACATCGAGGAACTCGTCCGCCAGGACACCGGCGAGATCGGCCACACCTTCGTGGAGGCGGCCGCCGACTTCATGAAGCAGTACGAGCCGGTCTTCGCGGAAGAGTTCGGCGCCGACCGGGAGGGCCGCGTGAGCGGAGGCCGGGCGAGCGAAGGTCGCCGCTGATCCCTTGAGCGGCCTCACCATCGATCTCGCCTGGCTGCTGATGCTCGCCGAGCAGAAGACCCCGGGAGACCCCCAGGTCACCGACTGGGGAGCCCTCGTCGCCGCCGTCGCGCGCCACCAGGCCGAGATCCTCGACGTCCCCGTCTACGACTCCCCGCACGCCCGGGCGGCGGCCCTGCTCCAGGTGCTGATCCACATCCCGGCGCTGGAGCGGTCCAACGCCCTGTTCGCCTCCGCCGTCGCCTACGCCTACCTCGTCGCCAGCGGCGTCAAGGTGGTCACCTCGCCGGAGCAGGTGCGCGACCTGGCCCGGCTGGTCAAGCGCGGCGAGGCGTCGGTGCACGACATCGCGCGCGAGCTGCGCCGGTGGAGCCTGTGAACCGGCTGGGGGGTGTTTCGAAAGTCCCGCACAGCACCCGCGGCGTCCGGCACGCCCTCTCGCCGCACCGGCCGAAGGCCCAAGTACGTCCCGTACGAGGGCTGTCGTCCGGGACACCGAGAGCACGCACCGGACACCGCGGGCACCGCACAAAACTTGCGGAACACTGCCTAGCTGGGCCGCCACGCGGTGCCGAGCACGCAGAAGGACGTGGGCAGCGCCGGCCCCTTCCTGGGCAGCAGCATCCGCCGGTACGGGCCCGGCTCGAACCCGGCGTCCCGGAGCGCGCCCACCGGGTCCCGGGACAGATGGCAGCCGCCGGTCAGCGCCGGCCACACCGTGCGGTCCAACGCCCGCTGCGTGAGGCCCATCGCGCGGCCGCCGCCCCGGCCGTGCTCGAAGAACCGCACCTGCCCCCCGGGCCGCAGCACCCGCCGCACCTCGCCCAGGGCGCGCGGCACGTCCCGCACGCTGCACAGCACCAGTGACAGCACCACCGCGTCGAAGCCCTCGCTCTCGACCGGCAGCGCCTCCGCCACGCCCGGCACCACGGCGACCGGCGTCCCGGCGCGCACGGCGGCCTCCTCCGCCAGCCGCCGCAGCCTGCGCTCGGGCTCGACGGCGACGACCTCCGCGACCGCCCGCGGATAGTGCGCGAAGTTCAGGCCGTTGCCCGCGCCGATCTCCAGCACCCGCCCGGACAGCCCGGCGAGCAGCCGGTCGCGTACCTCGCCCAGGCCCCACCGGGTCTCGGCGGCCACGCTGACGCGGGCGTAGTAACGGGCGAACAGCGGGTGGTGCACGGGATCCCGCGCCACCCTGCCGGTACCGGCGGACCACAGCGGCATGGGACCTCCCGGGCAGAACGGGCCATACCGGGATTGTCCCCCGTGAGCGCCCCGCGCACCCCCGCCCACGGCGCCCCTGGCCCGCAGAGCCCCTGGCCCACAGCCCCCTCTACGCGGGCGAAACCCGTCGCGCGCCATCCCGCCGGTACCCTGCCCGACCACCCGCGGACACCGGCAAGGCTCGGATTCCGGTCCGGCACGGGCACCGCACCGACCCGGGCACGCCCGGGCACCGCACCGACCCGGGCACGCCCGGGCACCGGCACGGCAGCGGCACAGGCCTTCTGCCCAGGCGCCGGCCCCGGCAGCGCACCGGCACAGCCCAGGCCCTCGCCGGGCACCGTCACGTCCTGGGGCCGTCACGTCCCGGGCACCGTCATGTCCCGGGCACCGTCACGTCCCGGGCACCGGCACACGCCCGGGCACCGGCGCAGGCCCCCGGTCCAGGCACCGGCACGGCTGGGACATCGGCACCCCACACCCCCGGCCACCGGCACCCCCACCGGCCGCAGCGCACCGCCCCCGTTCAGCGCACCGGCCCCGGCCTCTCCCGCACCCGGAACGCCTCCGCGTCCCACGTCCCGCCGAGCCGCGGCGCCAGCCAGTGGGGAGCCGCCGCGCGGAAGGACTCCGGCGCCCGTGCCCCCGCCCCGGCCGGCACGGCCCCCAGCAGCGGCGCTCCGGCCACCTCCGGCAGGTCCGCCAGATTGCAGCGCGAGGCGAGGTCCGGCTCGGTGGGCCAGCTGCCGATCACGACACCGGCCAGTTCCAGCCCCCGGCGGCGTACTTCACGGGCCGTCAGCTCCGTGGTGTTCAGCGTCCCCAGCCCGGCCGCGGCCACCACGAGCACCGGCGCCGCCAGCAGCCCCGCCGCGTCGGCCAGGGTCCCGCCCGCCGGGTCGAACCGCACCAGCAGCCCGCCCGCCCCCTCCACCAGCACCAGATCGTGCTCGGTGGCCAGCTTGGCCGCGGCCTCGGCGATCTCCTGCGGATGCACCGGCGCCCGCCCGGCCCGCCGCGCCGCGGTGCCCGGCGCCAACGGCTCCGGATAGCGCGCGAGCTCGCGCGCCGTGACCCGGCCTGCCAGCCGCGCGACCTCGTCGGCGTCCCCGCGCTCGTCCGGCCGTACGCCCGTCTGCGCGGCCTTCAGGACGGCGACCGTACGCCCCGCCGCGACCGCCGACGCGGCGACCGCGGCCGTCGTGACCGTCTTGCCGACCTCCGTGCCCGTCCCCGTGATCACCAGGATCGGCATGTCATCCCTCCCGCGCGGCCGCGCACACCGCGCGGCCGATCCGTGCCAGGTCCGCGTCGTCCGTGACGTACGGCGGCATGGTGTAGACGAGGTCGCGGAACGGCCGCAGCCACACGCCCTCGCGCACGGCGGCCCGGGTCGCCGCCGCCAGGTCCACCTCGCGGTCGAGCTGGACGACACCGATGGCACCCAGGACCCGGACCTCCCGCACCCCCGGGAGGTCCGCGGCCGCCGCCAGCCCCTCCTGGAGGCCCGTCTCGACCCGCTTGACCTCCGTGCGCCAGTCCTGGCCGAGCAGCAGCTCGACCGAGGCGCAGGCCACGGCCGCCGCCAGCGGATTGCCCATGAACGTCGGCCCGTGCGCGAGCACCGGCACCTCTCCCCGGGAGATGCCGTCGGCCACCCGCGCGGTGCACAGCGTCGCCGCCAGCGTCAGGTAGCCGCCGGTCAGCGCCTTGCCCACGCACATCACGTCGGGCGTCACGGCGGCGCGCTCCGCCGCGAACAGCGCGCCCGTGCGTCCGAACCCGGTCGCGATCTCGTCGAACACCAGCAGCACGTCGTGCGCGTCGCACGCTTCGCGCAGCACCCGCAGGTAGGCGGGGGAGTGAAACCGCATCCCGCCCGCGCCCTGCACCACCGGCTCCACGACGACGGCGGCCAGCTCACCGGCGTGCTGCCCGATCAGCTCGCGCAGCAGCGCGGCGTACGACTCCTCGTACGCCTCCGGCGGCGGGGGCGCGAACACCTGCCGCGGCAGCACCCCGGCCCACAGCCCGTGCATGCCGCCCTCGGGGTCGCACACCGACATCGGCTGCCAGGTGTCGCCGTGGTAGCCGCCCCGCCAGGTGAACAGGCGCCGCTTCTCCGGCCGCCCGAGCGAGCGCCAGTACTGCAGGCACATCTTGATCGCGACCTCGACCGACACCGACCCGGAGTCGGCGAGGAACACGTGTTCCAGACCCTCGGGCGAGATGTCGACAAGGAGCTTCGCCAGCCGTACGGCGGGCTCGTGGGTGAGCCCCCCGAACATCACATGGCTCATCCGTGACAGCTGCTCCTGCGCGGCCCGGTTCAGCACCGGGTGGTTGTAGCCGTGGATCGCCGACCACCACGACGACATGCCGTCGACCAGCTCGCCCGAGCCGTCCGCGAGCCGCAGCCGGACCCCGCTCGCCGACGCCACGACGAGCGGTTCCCGCCGGCCGGGCATGGGGCCGTACGGGTGCCAGACGTGCCGCCGGTCGAGGTCCAGCAGTTCGGGCAGGGACAGCTCAGGCATTGGGTGCCACGTCCGTCCCGGCGCCCCGGCGGCGTACGGCGACCAGGTCCGTACGCGGCTCGGAGGCCGGCGGGACGGAAACGGACCCAGGCACTCCGCCCTCCGTGTGCGACCCGCACACCCCGCCCTCCGCGTGTGCCCCGCACCCGGCGCCGCCCTCCGCGGGCGACCCGCACCCGGCGCCGGCGCTCCCGTGGGATCCGCACCCGGCGCCGCCCGCGCCCTCGTGCGCCCCGCACCCGCCGCCCGTCCGGTGCTCCGGCAGCGTCACCTGGCCGGTGCCCTCCACCTCGAACCCGGCGTCGGCGATCATCTCCAGGTCGGCCTTCCCCGCCTGGCCCTCACTGGTGAGGTAGTCGCCGAGGAAGATCGAGTTGGCCAGGTGCAGCGCGAGGGGCTGCAGCGAGCGCAGGTGGACCTCGCGGCCGCCCGCGATGCGCACCTCGACGTCCGGGCACACGAACCGCACCATCGCCAGGATCCGCAGACAGCGCTGCGGGGTGAGGTGCCACTCCTTGGCGAGCGGCGTGCCCTCGAACGGGATCAGGAAGTTGACCGGCACCGAGTCCGGGTCCAGCTCGCGCAGCGCGAACACGACGTCGACCAGGTCCTCGTCCGACTCGCCCATGCCCGCGATCAGCCCGGAGCAGGCCGACAGCCCGGCCGCGTGCGCCTTGTTCACGGTGTCGACGCGGTCGGCGTACGTGTGGGTGGTCGTGATGTCCGCGTACGTCCCCTCGGACGTGTTGAGGTTGTGGTTGTAGGCGTCCGCGCCGGCCTCGCGCAGCCGCTCCGCCTGACCGTCGGAGAGCAGACCGAGGCAGGCGCACACCTCGACGCCCTCGTTCTGCTCCTTGATCGTCCTGATCGTCTCGGAGACCCGGTCGACGTCCCGGTCGGTCGGGCCGCGCCCGCTGGCCACCAGGCAGACCCGCTTCGCACCGCCCGCGAGTCCCGCGGCCGCGGCCTCGGAGGCCTCGTCGGGCTTCAGCCAGGTGTACTTGAGAATGCCGGCCTGGGAGCCGAGGCGCTGCGAGCAGTACGAGCAGTCCTCGGGACACAGGCCCGACTTGAGATTGACGAGGTAGTTGAGTTTCACCCGTCGGCCGAACCAGTGGCGGCGCACCTTCCCGGCCGCGGCCACCACATCGAGCACGTCGTCGTCGGAAGTGGCGAGGACGGCCAGTGCTTCCTCGCGGGTCGGCGTCTCGCGCCGAAGCCCCTTGTCCACCAGCGTGTTCAGCAGGTCCATGGAAGCCGATCCTGTCCTAACGCACCGCCTCCGGCCAAGAGGAGACTTCGTACAACTCTGCCCCTTGGACGTGTGGGTATTGCCACACACTGAGCCGCGTTGGGGACCGCTAGGGTCTGTGCACTGCCTACAAAACGCACCCGGAGGGCGGAGCCCATGGCGTTCGGCTGGATCGACGAGCAGGCGGAGTCGCGCCGCAGCGCCGGACTCGTGAGGACCCTGCGCCCCCGCCCGGCTGAGTCGCCGCTGCTCGATCTGGCGAGCAACGACTACCTGGGCCTGGCCCGGCATCCCGACGTCACCGAGGCGGCCGCGCGGGCCGCGCGGACCTGGGGCGGCGGCGCGACCGGCTCCCGCCTGGTCACCGGCACCACCGAACTGCACACGGAACTCGAACGCGAGCTGGCCGCGTTCTGCGGCTTCGAGGCGGCGCTCGTCTTCTCCTCCGGTTACGCCGCCAACCTGGCCGCGGTCACCGCGCTGGCGCCGCACGGCTCGCTGATCGTCTCCGACGCGGGCAACCACGCCTCGCTGATCGACGGCTGCCGGCTGGCCCGCGGCGCCACGCAGGTCGTCGCGCACGCCGACCCGGAGGCGGTGCGCAAGGCGCTGCGGACGCACGACGGGCCGGCGGTCGCCGTGTCCGACACGGTCTTCTCGGTCGACGGCGACGCGGCCCCCCTCGCCGCCCTGGCCGGGGTCTGCCGGGAGCGGGGTGCGGGGCTCGTCGTGGACGACGCCCACGGCCTGGGCGTGCTCGGCGACGGCGGCCGGGGCGCCCCGTACGCGGCGGGGCTCGCGGGCGCGGACGACGTGGTCGTCACGGTCACCCTGTCCAAGTCGCTCGGCAGCCAGGGCGGCGCCGTGCTCGGCCCGGCGCGGGTGATCGGCCAACTGGTCAACGCGGCCCGGACGTTCATCTTCGACACCGGTCTGGCTCCGGCCGCCGCGGGCGCGGCACTGGCGGCCCTGCGGCTGCTGCGCGGGGAGCCGGAGCGTGCGGCCCGGGCGCGCGCGGTGGCGGGTGAGCTGCACACCCGGCTGACGGCCGCGGGCCTGGCGGCGGTACGGCCGGACGCCGCGGTGGTCTCCGTGCGCGCGCCGTCCCCGGAGAGCGCCGTGCGCTGGGCGGCCGACTGCCGCGCCGAGGGGCTCGCCGTGGGCTGCTTCCGACCTCCCTCCGTGCCCGACGGAATCTCCCGGCTGCGGCTGACGGCCCGCGCGGACCTCTCCGGGGACCAGATCGAACGCGCTGTACGTGTCATCGGCGACACGCGACCATGAGTCGGCGAACCACGGCCGTGCGTCGCGCCCTACGGAACCGATCACCAGTAGTCCGGACCGTGCGGATCCGGACCGATCGGCGCAGGCCGATCGATAGGTCGAACGGTTGGTGGAACGGTCGGTGGAACGGTCGGTCGGACAGTGGGTCCGACAGGGAAATCGGCAGGACCCGTCACAGACGGGCCGTGAAGCCCGCCCAGCTCTCGGGGGAGAAGAGCAGCGCGGGTCCGGCCGGGTCCTTGGAGTCGCGTACGGCGAGCAGTCCGGCGCACGGACCCAGGGTCGGCCGGGCGGTCTCGACGCAGTTGTTGGCGCCGGTGCTGTAGCTGCTGCGCAGCCAGCGCACACCGGGCAGTCGGGTGCTGGAAGGTACGCTCCGAGGCGGTTCGGTCATGGTGCCTCCTTACGCGCCGTCACCTATCGCGGCGATGTAGTCCAACGAATCCTCGGGTGAAAGGGCGTGGAACTGAAGGGCGTTGAAGGCCTCCGTGTAGGCCTCTACGTCTTCTTTCCTTTCGAGGTAGAGGCTACTCGTCAAGTGGTCGAGAACAACAACATCCAGATCAGAAGTTCTCGAAAATGAGAAGATAACAAAAGGCCCGGTGACGCCGATGTGCGCTCCCGCCGCGAAGGGCAGTACCTGAAGCCGGACCTGGGGCAGCCGGGCCGCCTCCATGAGCCGCTCCAGCTGCCGCGCCATCACCTCCGGGCCGCCCACCTCGCGGCGCAGCACCGCCTCGTCGAGCACCGCGCTCAGCACCAGCGGAGGGTGCGAGCGCAGCACGACCTGCCGGGCCAGGCGCACCTCCACCAGCGCGTCCAGGCGGTCCTCGGTCAGGCCCTCGACCGCGGCGCGGGTCACGGCGCGGGCGTATTCGGGGGTCTGCAACAGGCCGGGGACCACCGAGGTCTCCAGGGTCCGCATGGCGCCGGCCTGCGACTCCAGGCTGATGAAATCCCGGTAGGTGGGCGGCAGCACCCCCTTGTAGGCGTGCCACCAGTGGTCCCGGCCGTGGCCGCCGCAGGAGCCCGCCAGCGCCAGCAGGAGATCCCGGAGTTGGGCGTCGTCCACGCCGTAGGCGTCCAGCAGTGAACGCACGTCGGCCGGCTTCACGCCGCTGGCGCCGGTCTCGATCCGGCTCACCTTCGACTGGTGCCAGCCCACCAGCCGGGCCGCCTCGCCACTGGTGAGGCCCGCACGGCCCCGCAGTGTGCGCAATTCGGCGCCCAGTTTCCGGCGGCGTACCGCGGGACCGTGCTGCATGGATTACTCCTTACTCCTTCCGAGCCGCCCGAATACGCTCTGCCGTCGCAGAGTTCACCGCATCGAGCGACAGATATATGCATATCTCGGTGGATCGCCACCGCTACCCGTCCATGAGTGGCAGGCTGGCGATGAAGCACCAGTCCGGGACCGTACTCGAACCATCCGCTCCGTGTCGGACTGCGGTCCCGTGGGAAAGGGACGACGTCGCCATGGCAGACCATCTGGAAGCATCCGTCACTCTGCCGAGCGATCCCGCCTCGGTCTCCACAGCCCGCACCTACGTGGTCAGCACCCTGGCCGAGTGGGGCCTGCCCCCGGAGACGGAGGCGGCCGACACGATCCGGCTGATCGTCTCCGAACTCGCGACCAACGCCGTCCAGCACACCTTCGGACAGTCACCCACCTTCACGGTCGCCCTGCGGCTCGACCGCGACGAGCAGCTGCGCATCGGCGTGACCGACAGTCACCCGCGGTTCCCCAAACGCCTGCCGGCCGCCGTCCAGCAGGACAACGGCCGCGGCCTGGTCATCATCCGCTGGCTGACCGCCGAGTGCGGCGGCCGTCTGAGGGTGCGCCCGACCCGGGAGGGCGGCAAGACGGTCTCCATCGAACTGCCGTGGACGGTCCCGGCGCGGCCGGTCTGAGCGGCGGGCCACCGGGAGGCCCTGTCCGGCGCACAGGGCAGGGATCCGGCTGCGGGGGAGCGGGGGCGGGGCTCCGGGCCGGGCGGTGAGGTCTTGAAGGCCACCGACGGACGGTACGGGCCCCGCGCGTCCCCGAGAGGGGCGGGAGGGCCCGCACGGCCGGGGCGGGGGCGCGGGGAACGACCCCTGGGCGCGTCGCGCCGCCTCAGCGGCCCCCGGGGTCGGCCGAGGCTGCCGGGCACGGTCGTCGTGGGCGCCGAGCGGAGCGCGGAAGCCGTCCACGGCTGGGGCCGTGGCGCGGGGGCCGATGGACGCCCGGCTGCCCGTGCGGGGGGCTCCGGCAGCCGTCCCGCCCGAACGGCGGACTCGGGGCGCCACAACCGCTGGGCGCCGCCGGCCGGGTGCGCGGCCCGACGTGGGCGCGAGCGCTCCGGGTGTGTGGCCCGGCGCGGCCGCGAGCGCCGAGTGTGTGGGCCCGGCGCGGGTGTCGGTGCCGAGTGCGTCGGCCGGCGCGGACGGGGTCGCCGGCTGCGCGGGCCTGCCGGTGCGCGCCGGCCATCCCCGGCGGGACAGCCGGGCGCGGCGACCGGCGGGGCGGTGGCGGCCCTTCGTGAGGGCCGCCACCGCCCTCCGAGGGTTACTTGACCCGGCCGTACCAGACGCTCTTCGTCCAGATCTTCTGCAGCCGCACGACGTCCCCGGTCTTCGGGGCGTGCCAGATCCTCCCCTTCCCGGCGTAGATCCCCACGTGGTACACGTTCGACCCCGAGTGGAAGAACACGAGGTCGCCGGCCTTGCGGCTCCCGGCGGAGATGTGGCGGGTCTTGTTGTACTGCTGGGCGGCGGTACGGGGCAGCTTCTTGCCCGCCTTCTTGTACGAGTACAGCGTCAGCCCGGAGCAGTCGAACCGGCGGGGCCCGGTGCCGCCCCACTTGTACGGGGAGCCCTTCTTCGAGGCGGCGACCTGGAGCGCCTTCGTCGCCGGCGTGGCGGCCGCGGCCTCCGGGACGAGGCCCGGAGCCACCACGGAGCCGCCCACTGCGGCGAGGGTGAGGGCCGAGGCCGTACCGGCCCGGGCCATGAGCGACGGGACACGATTGAGCGCGGTCATGCGCAACCCTTCGTCAGCCGCCTGTGAAGGATGACCTGTCGGATTCGGGCTGGCGAAGTTGCCCGGCCGCGTTGCCGCGGCTTCACCCCAAGGGACGCTCGGACGTCGTGCTCCGGCGACCCGTCGTGCCTGGGTCCTCCACTCCTGCCGATCCACTCCTGTCGACCGGTCATCCAGGCGGCGGCAGGACTCGGCGTCCGCCCGGACCGCCCCGCCGCGGTGGCGGGGGCTTGTCGTCAGTCAGGGATCTTGACTCACCGAAGTCCTAAAATCCCAACGCAACCGGGGATTTGTGGTGTTACTCACCACTCGCCCGTTCGGGTGGACAGCCGGACGTTCGAAGGGGTGTCAAGAGTGCCACGCCACCCCGGACCAGCACTGGAAGGCCTCATTCCGCCTCGAAGCAGCTCGCGTTGCGCAACCGCAAGGGCCCCGGAAAAGGAGGTGAGGATCCTTCGGACGGCGGTAGCCCTTTTGGTCCGTTTCGGCTGCGCCCCGGGCGTTCCGTCGCGCCGGCCCGCGGCCGGGGCGGACGGCGGAGGAGCGGGCCGTGCCGCAACTGTCGGAGCGCGGTGCGGCGGTGGCACGCGCCGTGCGGCGCTCACCGTCCGGCACGCGCAGCGCCCGCGCGAGGTCCGGGTGCGGCGTGCGGTCCCGGCCCGCTGGTGCGTCGGCGCGAGCGCGTCGGGCGGTCCGCCCGCTCGTGCACCAGCGGCCGGGTGGCGCTCGGCCCACGCTACGTGGTCCCGTCGTACGCCGGGTCGATACGTCCGAACAGGCCCGTCAGGGCCGGGTGACGGCCGGCCGGCCGAGCCTTCGGGCGGGTGCGCTCGCGCCCGGATCGCGGTTCCCGTCCCCGTGGGGACGGCGGCCGGCCCTCGCGCGGACGGCGGTCAGCCCGCCGGCGCGGGCTCCCGGCCGGCGCCGGGCTTCCGCTGCCCCGCGCGGGACTTCAGCGCGCTGCCCAGCAGCACCGCCCCCAGCCCCACCGCGGCCCACCACGTCAGCGTCAGCGCCGGTTCCAGCGCCGCCGCGCCGTCGAAGTACGACACCGACCGCAGCAGCGTCGTCCCCGCGCCCGGCGGCAGCCACTGGCCGATCGCCCCGGCCGGCTCGGGCAGCATCTCCGGCGCCGACCCGGCCCCCGAGAAGGGGTTGCCGAGCAGCATCAGCACGGCCGCGGCGAGCCCGACCCCGGCCCGGCCGAGGAGCGCGCCCAGGCCGGCGACCGCGCTGCTCACCGCCAGCGTGGACAGTCCGAGGACGGCGGCTTCCGCCCACCAGTCGCCGGTGAGGACCGCCAGCCAGCTGTGCGTGATCGCGGCCGCGGTGACACCGACCAGCGCCGAGGCGCCCACCAGACTGGTCACCGCCCGCGCCCCGCGCAGCCCGAGCAGGGGCACGGCCGCGCCCGCCGCGATGCCGGCCAGCGCCAGCGGCAGCACGCTCGCGGTGAGCGCGGCGCCCCGCGGATCGCTCGTGGGCGCGGGCACGACGTCCACCGTGCGCGGGGCGGCGCCCCCGGCGGACACCGCCTGCTGCAACAACTGCGCCACCAGGGGGCTCGCGGCCGACGCGGTCAGCAGCTCGGGGCCCCGGTCGGTGACGACGATCGCGCCGTACACCGCGCGGTCCCGCACGGCCTCGCGGGCGGCCGCCCCGTCGGCGTAGCGGTGCACCTCGAACGCGCCCCGGTGCCGGGCCAGCTGCTGCTCGGCCTGCGCCGTGGCGGCGGCCGGGCCCGCGACGCCGAGCGGCAGGTCGCGCGGCGCGGTGCGGGCGGCGGGCCAGGCGAAGGCCCACAGCGCCAGCGCGGCGAGCAGCGGGACGAGGACGACGACCGCCGCGAGGCGGCGCGGGTCGGGGCGGGTGGCATACGTGCCGGACGGTGTGGACATGGGGCCCCCTGAGTGTCCCTGGCGAGCCGGCCGACCGGAGAGCAGCCGGCGAGTCGGCGAGTCGGCGAGTCGGCGAGTCGACGAATCGGCGGGTCGGCAAGTCGGCGGGTCGCCGAGTGATCGTAAAAAGAAGGATCGTTCGTTTTAGGTGACGGCTCCACCGTGCGCCCAGGGGGCGCCGTTGTCAAGAAGGAATGTTCGTTCTACATTCGCGGCATGGCTCGCGTATCCCAGGAACACCTCGACGCCCGTCGTCGGCAGATCCTCGACGGCGCCGCCGTCTGCTTCGCCCGCAACGGGTTCCACGCCACGTCCATGCAGGACGTACTGCGCGAGGTGGACCTCTCCGCGGGCGCCGTCTACCGTTACTTCAGCGGCAAGGAGGAGCTGATCGCCGCGATCGTCGGCGAGGTGCTCCAGACCGTGCGCGAGATGTACGAGGCGGCCGCCGCCGAGTCTCCGCCGCCGATGCCGGACGAGCTGATCCCGTGGGTCCTGGGCCGTATGCGCACGGTGCGGCCGGGCGCCGTGGACGGCGAGTGGATGTTCCCGCGGCTGATGCTCCAGGTGTGGACCGAGACCCTGCGCAGCCCTCACCTCGCGGGCCTGCTGCGGCCGGCCTACGAGGATGTCCGCGCCTCCTGGGTGCTGGTGGTCGAGCGGTACAAGGAGGCGGGGGTGATGCCCGAGGACGCCGACGCCGACGCCATGGCCCGCGTGATGATCGCGGTGGTGCAGGGCATGGCGACGCAGATGGCCCTGTTCGGCACCGGGTCCGAGGACCTGCTGCGGACCGGACTGCGGGCCCTGATGAGCGTCGGGCGGCCCGGGTGACCGGATCACAGCTTGGTTAACTTGCGTGAAACTCGTGCCAATTAGCCTGCCCCTCCACGCCACCAGCGAGTTCGCCCGGTGGCCGCGGCAGGACCGGGCCCCGCACGGCCCGCAGCGACGAGGTGAGGTGGGACGTGCAACTGACCCCGCACGAACAGGAGAGGCTGCTGATCCACGTGGCGGCCGACGTGGCCGAGAAGCGCCGGGCCCGCGGGCTGAGACTGAACCACCCCGAAGCCGTCGCCCTCATCACCTCGCACATCCTGGAAGGGGCGCGGGACGGTCGTACCGTCGCCGAACTCATGGCGTCCGGACGGAAGGTGCTCACCCGGGACGACGTCATGGAGGGCGTCCCGGAGATGATCCACGACGTCCAGGCCGAGGCGACCTTCCCGGACGGCACCAAGCTCGTCACCGTCCACGACCCGATCGTGTGAGGGCCGCGATGATCCCCGGAGAGATCCTCTTCGCCGACGGCCCGATTGCCTGCAACCAGGGCCGCGAGGTCACCCGTCTCACCGTGCTCAACGCCGCCGACCGGCCCGTGCAGGTCGGGTCCCACTACCACTTCGCCGAGGCCAACCCCGGCCTGGAGTTCGACCGCGCCGCCGCGCGCGGCAAGCGGCTCAACGTCGCCGCCGGCACGGCCGTGCGCTTCGAGCCCGGCATCCCCGTCGACGTCGAACTCGTCCCGATCGCCGGCGCCCGCGTGGTGCCCGGCCTGCGCGGCGAGACCGGAGGTGCCCTCGATGCCTGAGATCTCGCGCGCGGCGTACGCCGACCTGTTCGGCCCGACGACCGGGGACCGCGTCCGGCTCGCCGACACCGATCTGCTGATCGAGATCGAGGAGGACCGCAGCGGCGGGCCCGGACTCGCCGGTGACGAGGCGGTGTTCGGCGGCGGCAAGGTCATCCGCGAGTCCATGGGACAGGCGCGTGCCACGCGCGCGGAGGGCACCCCGGACACCGTGATCACCGGTGCGGTGATCGTCGACCACTGGGGGATCGTCAAGGCCGACGTCGGCGTCCGCGACGGCCGGATCACCGGGATCGGCAAGGCGGGCAACCCGGACACCATGGACGGCGTCCACCCGGACCTGGTCATCGGCCCGGAGACCGAGGTCATCGCGGGCAACGGGCGGATCCTGACCGCCGGGGCCATCGACGCGCACGTCCACTTCATCTGCCCGCAGATCGCCGACGAGGCGCTGTCCTCGGGCATCACCACCCTCGTCGGCGGCGGCACCGGCCCGGCCGAGGGTTCCAAGGCCACCACCGTCACGCCCGGCCCCTGGCACCTGGCCCGGATGCTGGAGGCGATGGAGCAGTACCCGCTCAACGTCGGGTTCCTCGGCAAGGGCAACACCGTCTCGCACGAGGCGATGCTGTCGCAGATCCGCGGCGGCGCCCTCGGGCTGAAGCTGCACGAGGACTGGGGCTCCACCCCGGCCGTCATCGACGCCGCGCTGACCGTCGCCGGACGGACCGGCATCCAGGTCGCCATCCACACCGACACGCTGAACGAGGCCGGGTTCGTCGGCGACACACTGGCCGCGATCGGCGGCCGGGGCATCCACGCCTACCACACGGAGGGCGCGGGCGGCGGACACGCCCCGGACATCATGAGCGTCGTCTCCGAGCCGCACGTGCTGCCGAGTTCGACGAACCCGACGCGGCCGTTCACCGTCAACACCGCCGAGGAGCACCTCGACATGCTGATGGTGTGCCACCACCTGAACCCGGCGGTGCCGGAGGACCTGGCCTTCGCCGAGTCGCGGATCCGGCCCTCCACCATCGGGGCGGAGGACATCCTGCACGACCTGGGCGCCATCTCGATCATCTCGTCCGACTCGCAGGCCATGGGCCGGGTCGGCGAAGTGATCATGCGGACCTGGCAGACCGCCCACGTGATGAAGCGGCGGCGCGGCGCCCTGCCCGGCGACGGGCGGGCCGACAACCGCCGGGTACGCCGCTATGTCGCCAAGTACACGATCAACCCCGCGCTGGCGCAGGGACTGGCGCGCGAGGTCGGCTCCGTCGAGACCGGCAAGCTCGCCGACCTGGTGCTCTGGGAGCCCGCCTTCTTCGGTGTCCGGCCGCAGCTCGTCCTCAAGGGCGGCCAGATCGCGTACGCGCAGATGGGCGACGCCAACGCCTCGATCCCGACGCCGCAGCCGATCCTGCCCCGGCCGATGTACGGGGCGATCGGGCGGGCGCCGGCCGCCAACTCGGTCAACTTCGTGGCGCCGCTCGCCGTCGAGGACGGGCTGCCGGAGCGGCTCGGGCTCGGCAAGCGGTTCGCCGCCATCGACTCGACGCGCGGGGTGACCAAGGCGGACATGCGCGAGAACGACGCCCGCCCCGAAGTGCGCATCGACCCCGACAGCTTCGCCGTGCACATCGACGGGGAACTGGTCGAGGCCACGCCGGCCGCCGAACTGCCCATGGCGCAGCGCTACTTCCTCTTCTGAGGTGCCGTGATGTCACGAGCGGCACTTCTCGTACTGGCCGACGGCCGCTTCCCCGCCGGCGGGCACGCGCATTCCGGCGGGGCCGAGGCCGCGGTGCGCGCGGGCCGCGTCACGGATGCGGCGACCCTGCTCGGCTTCTGCCGGGGCAGGCTGCACACGACGGGCCTGGTCGCCGCGGCCCTCGCCGCGGCGGCCGCCCTCGGCGTCGACCCCGGGGAGCTGGACGCGGCGGCGGACGCCCGGACACCGTCCCCGGCGCTGCGGACCGCGGCCCGCAGACTGGGGCGGCAGCTGATGCGGGCCGCCCGGGCCACCTGGCCGTGCGGTGAACTGGACGCCGTGGCGCGGGCCTTCCCCAAGGGCGCCCACCAGCCGGTGGTGCTGGGGCTCGCGGCGCGGGCCGCCGGGCTGGGCGCCGTCGACGCCGCCCACTGCGCGGCGTACGAGAGCGTGAGCGGGCCGGCGAGCGCGACGGTGCGGCTGCTGAGCCTGGACCCGTTCGACGCGACCGGGGTGCTGGCCCGGCTGGCGCCGGAGGTGGACCGGATCGCGGACCGGGCGGCGGAGGCGGCGCGGGCGGTCGCCCGTGAGGGCGTCGACGCGCTGCCCGCGGCGTCGGCCCCGCTGCTGGAGATCGGCGCCGAGGCGCACGCCGGGTGGGGGGTGCGGCTGTTCGCCTCGTGACGCCCCTCGCCCCCGCCGCCCCGCCCGTCCCCTCCGGACGGCCGCAAGCCGCAAGGCCTACCCAAGGAGCCGTTGCCGTGCATCTCGACCACTCCCACCGCACCTCCCCCGTCCCCAGTGCCGACGCGCACCGCCCCGACGGCCGGCGGCGGGCCCTGCGGATCGGGCTCGGCGGTCCCGTGGGATCCGGCAAGACCGCCACCGTCGCCGCGCTGTGCCGGGCCCTGCGCGAGGAGTTCTCCCTCGCGGTCGTCACCAACGACATCTACACGCGCGAGGACGCCGAGTTCCTGCTGCGCGAGGCCGTGCTGCCGCCGGAGCGGATCACCGCCGTGGAGACGGGGGCCTGCCCGCACACCGCGATCCGGGACGACATCTCCGCCAACCTCGAAGCGGTCGAGGACCTGGAGGACGAGGTCGGGCCGCTGGACCTGATCCTGGTCGAGTCCGGCGGGGACAACCTCACCGCCACCTTCTCCAAGGGCCTCGTCGACGCCCAGGTCTTCGTCATCGACGTGGCCGGCGGGGACGACGTCCCGCGCAAGGGCGGCCCCGGCGTCACCACCGCCGACCTGCTCGTCGTCAACAAGACCGACCTCGCCCCGTACGTCGGCTCCGACCTGGCCCGGATGGCCGCCGACGCCAAGGCCCAGCGGGCCGAACTGCCGGTCGTCCTGCAGTCGCTGCGCGAGGAGACCGGCGTGCGGGACGTGGCCGACTGGGTGCGGGGGCGGCTCGCCGCGTGGACGGCATGAGCGCGACCACCACCGGCGTGCGCGCCACCGCCCGGATCCTCGCCCGCCCCGACGGACGCGGCGGCACGGCGCTGCCCGTCCTGGCGGGAGAGGGCCCGCTGGCGCTGCGCCGGACGCGGGGCAGCGCGGACGAGGCCCGGGTGATGGTGGTCGGCGCGATGAGCGGCCCCCTCGGCGGCGACCACCTCACCCTGGAGGCCGCGGTCGAGGAGGGCGCCCGGCTGCGCGTCGGGTCGGCCGCCGCCACCCTCGCGCTGCCGGGCCAGGCCAAGGGCGGGGCCCGCTACGACGTCCGCCTCGGCGTCGCCGACGGTGCCGTCCTGCACTGGCTGCCCGAACAGCTGATCTCCGCACGCGACAGCGACCTGCACGTCCGCACCCGGGCCGACCTCGGCCCGGCCGCCCGTCTGGTGCTGCGCGAGGAGCAGGTGCTCGGCCGGGCGGGCGAGGAGCCCGGACGGCTCACCAGCCGGCTGTCCGTACGGATCGCCGGGCGGACCGTCCTCGACCAGGAGCTGTCCTGCGGTCCGGGCGCGCCGGGCGGCTGGGACGGCCCCGCCGGGCTCGGCGGCCACCGGGCGGTCGGTCAACTGGTGCTCGTGCGACCGGAGTTCGCGGAGCGTCCGGTGGCGGCCCGGACGGTGGGGGACGGGGCCGCGGTCCTGCCGCTCGCCGGGCCCGCCGCGCTGGTGACCGCCGTGGCGCCGGACGCCCTGCGCCTGCGGCGGCTGCTGGACCGGGCGTGGGCCGCGGTCGGATGACGATCCGGCCAGCGAACGTGCCGCTCCGGTGATCGTATGGGCACAGAAGGCCTGCCGCCCCAGTTCCCAGCGGCCGCACAGCCGACAGGATCATCCGTACTCATCGAATCGGTGGACGGCAGGCCCCACTTGCGGGACATCAGACCGAAGAGGCGGACGACGGCGCTCGGTTCGGCCGGGGTGCCGGTCGCGGCAGGCTCCCGCCCGATCACCGAGAAGGACGCCGGTTCGCACGGAGTCACCAACCTGGTCAACCCGTGCGTCAACGACCGCGTCGACGCCTACCTGCTGACCGGAGAGCTGGACGCCGCGGACGTGGCCTGCGCCCCGCACGCCCCGCCCGAGCCGTGACCGGCGCGGACGTGACCTGCGCCCCGCAGGCCACGCCCGAGCCGTGACCGGCGGTCACACGGTGTCAGGGGCGGCCGGCGGACCGGGCCGGCCGCCCCGCACCGAGCCAGGCGTCCTCCGCCGCGTAGTCGAAGAGGTCGCCGTAGTTCCGGAACATCTTCGGGTACGCCTCCCGCCAGTCGCGCCCGGCCAGGTGCCGTGCGATCCACTCGACCGTCTCCGGGAGCGTCTCGGCGTACCGCACCACCGGGCGGTAGCCCAGCTCCCGTGCCGCCGCCGACATGTCGCAGACCACCGGCAGGGGCACCGACCACGGGCTGTCGCCCACCGCCGGGTCAGGCGGGGGACCGTCGACCAGGACCGTCTCCGTCTCGGCCCCCATCACCGCGTCGATCGCGGTGGCGATCTCCAGCACCGTCGGCGCCTCGTCGTCGCAGGCGTTGAGCACCCGCGACCCGGGGCGGGCCGCGGCGAGGCGGATCAGTTCGGCGAGGGTGTGCACGCTCACCGGGTGGAAGCGGCTGCGGCCGCCGTGGGCGAGGACGCGCCGGGCGCGGCCGTCGAGGTTGCGCTTGACGAAGTACAGCTCGCGGGGTGTGCGGCAGTGCGGGCCGTGCACCGCCCCGGCGCGCAGCAGTGTGGTCGGCAACCGCTCGCCGGCCGCCAGCAGTTCGCGCTCCAGCGCCGCCTTGCGGGTGCTGTACGAGGCCTCGCCCGGGGCCACGGTGCGCTGGGTCTCGGGGAGGGGCACCGGGTACTCGGGGAAGCCGTCCGGCTCGGCCTGGGTGTCGAAGCCGCGGCCCCGGCCGTCCGCGTAGACCGACACGCTGGAGACCACCACCGCCGAGCCGATCCGTCCCGCCAGGCCGGTCAGCTGCCGGGCGTGGCCGGCGCCGAAGGCGACGATGTCGACCACCAGGTCGCAGCCGTCGCCGACCAGCGCGGCCAGCGCGGCGTCGTCGTCCCGGTCCAGCCGCGCCGTCCGCACCTGCGCGGGCCAGGCCGCGTCCCGCCCGCCGCCCCGGGAGGCGGCCGTCACCTCCCAGCCGTCCCGCGCGAGCGCGGCCACCGCGGGCCGCCCGATCTGGCCTGTCGCTCCGATCACCACAGCACGTCTCATGCGGCGACCGTAAGCCGTAAGATCCGGGCGTGGCGAGGAAGTTGGCCCAGAGCAGAGACCGGGGAGGTCCGGGAGGTCAGCTGAGCGGCGTCCGCCGGAACCCGCGCTCGCGCCGGTCCGCCGCCTCGGCCCGCGCCTTGACGACGGCCGCGTACTCGTCGACGTACTCCTGCTCGGAGAGCGCCAGGACGGCGTACATGATCTCGTCGGTGACGGCCCGCAGGACGGCCTTCTCGTTCTCCATCCCGGCGTGGCGGGAGAAGTCCAGGGGCTCGCCGAAGCGGATGGCCACCGGGCGGATCCGGGGGACGACCTTCCCCGGCGGCTGGGCCTCGAAGGTGCCGATCATCGCGCACGGGACGACCGGGACCCCGGCCGTGAGGGCCATCACCGCGACACCGACCTTCCCCTTGTACAGGCGGCCGTCGTGCGAGCGGGTGCCCTCCGGGTAGACGCCGAGCAACTCGCCCTTGGCCAGCACCCCGAGGCCCTCGCGGATCGCGGCCCGGCCCGCGTCCCGGCCGGAGCGGTCGACCGGGATCTGCCCGGCGCTGCGGAAGAACGCCGCCGTCAGCCGCCCCTTGACGCCGGGCCCGGTGAAGTACTCGGCCTTGGCCAGGAAGGTGATCCGGCGCCTGAGGATCGCCGGCATCAGGAAGTGGTCGGAGAACGACAGGTGGTTGCCCGCGACGATCGCCGCGCCCGATGCCGGCACGTGCTCCAGGCCCTCGATGCGGGGCCGGAAGACCAGTCTGAGCAGCGGCCCGAGAAGGACGTATTTGAGCAGGTAGTAGAACAACGGGTGGCTCCTCACTCCATCGGTTCGGCGCACCGCGGTGTTCTCGCAGGTCAGCCAGCACACGTCGTGAGGTGTCAGTGTAGGCGCGGGCGGAAGGGGGGGAAACCGGTACGGCGCGGGGGGAGTGCGCCGTACCGGTGGCTCTTCATTCGGTGGCGCCGACCGACCAGCGCGGACTGCTGCCGGTGAGCCGGCAGGTGAGGAAGTACAACGGCAGCGGAGGGGTGTACGGCGAGCCGTCCACGGGGGAGTGGATCAGGCGCGGGTGCTGCGTGCCCGGTTTCGGCCGCGTGACGGTCCAGGAGGGGTCGCGCGTCCGGGCGCCGACCGCGTACGGGGTGCTCGGCGGCCAGCTGATCCCGATGTGCGATCCGGACGGGACGATCCACCACCAGTACCGGTCGTCGGCGAAGACGCAGCCGACGCGGGGCAGGCAGTCCAGCATGCTCTCGCCGTGTTCCCGGGGGGTGCCCACGGCGTCGTATCCGAGGCCGGTGGCGAGTCGCGGGGGGACGGGGAGGCGGGGGTGGTCGCGCCGGACGGGCGCGGGGTGGGGGGCCGCCGTGGAAGGGGGCGGGTGCGGGTCACGGCTGTGCGGTCGTGGCATGTGGTACGGGTCCTTCGGCCGAGTGGGGGATGGGCCGGGCGGGGGGTGCGGCGGGGCTGGTCGGGACGGGGCGGGGCCGGGTCGTCGTCACGTCCGCCCAGACGACGCGGCCCGCGTGGTGCGGGGCGGGCCGGACTCCCCAGCCGGCGCAGACCGCCGCGACCAGGAGCAGCCCGCGGCCGTTCTGGTCGTCGGGGCCGGCCTCCCGGGGCGCGGGGAGAGCGGGCCGGAGGTTCTGGTCCTCGACCTCGATGCGGAGCCGGGCCGCGGTGGTGTGCAGCCGGCACACGATCCGCTCGCTGCCCGAGTGGGTGATCGCGTTGGTGACCAGTTCCGAGGCGACGAGGACGGCGTTGTCGACATCACCGGCACCGGTGTGCCACGCGGTCAGCGTCTCGCGCACGGCACGGCGGGCCGCGCCCGCCGACTCCGGGACGGCGGGCAGGACGAACATGTGGGTGCGGTGGGCGGGCTGGTCCCCGGAGGCGAGCCGGCCGGGGCCTTGCGGCCCGCGGAGCCGACCGGTGGACTCGCCTCCGGGTGGCTGGGGGGAGGGCGACCCCTTGGACGGCGCCCGCAGCGGGTGCTCCGGGCCGGACGGCCGGCCGCCGGGGTCGGCGCCGGGCAGGCGCGGGGCCTGCCGCTGGGCGGGCACGCGGCCGGCGAGAGCGCTGCCGGTGACTCCGCCGCCGGGCAGTCGGTCCAGCGGATGGGGGAGGGAGGGCGGAGCCATCGCCGTGCGCCTTTCGTCTGCCGTGTGCCTCGTCGCCGTACGGCTGTCCGGTCGGCCGGCTGTGCGCGACGGGGTCATGGACGGCAACCGGCGCCCGGGAACGGCACGTCGCGGACCCGTCTCCCCCAACTGGACGGGGCCGTCCCGCTGTTCGACGAGCTGAGGACAGTGAGCCCACTGTGGCACCCGGCGACAACCCCTCGCAAGCTGCAAGTTGAAAATTGCAATTGGCCACGTGCACGCTGCTCCCGCCGGAGATTGACCAGATGGCACCCTGAAAGTGACCGCGTGAGACGGTGGACCCGGAGCCGACGGCGTGAGGGGGTAGGACGTGACCGCGGAAACCGACTGGGGCGGCGCCCCTTCGGTGCTGCGCATGATCCTCGGCAGGCAGCTGGAGGAACTGCGGACCCGGGCCGGACTCACGTACGAGCAGGCGGGCGCCGCCATCGGCGTCAGCCACTCCACGATCCGCCGGATGGAGGCCGCCAAGGTGGCCCGGCTCCGGCTCCCGGACGCCGAGAAGCTGCTGAGCGTCTACGGCGTGACGGACCAGCAGGAGATCGACACGTTCCTGAAGTCGGTCCGGCAGGCCAACAAGCGCGGCTGGTGGCACACCTACCGCGACGTGCTGCCGGACTGGTTCGCCGCCTACCTCAGCCTGGAGCAGGCGGCGTCGCAGATCCGCGTCTACGAGAACCAGTTCGTGCACGGGCTGCTCCAGACCGAGAGCTACGCCCGGGCCCTGCTGAGCGCCGGCGACCCGCACGCCCCGGCCGAGGCCACCGAGCGCCGGCTGGCGCTGTGCAGGCGGCGCCAGGAGCTGCTGGGCCGCGAGACGCCGCCGCGGCTGTGGGTCGTGATGGACGAGACCGTGCTGCGCTGGCCGGTCGGCGGCGCCGACGTGATGCGCGCGCAGGTCGACCACCTGATCGAGGTGAACCGGCTGCCGCAGGTGACGCTGCAGATCATGCGGTTCGCGAACGGGCCGCACCCGGCGATGCGGGCGGGCGCGTTCCACCTCTTCCGGTTCCGGGCGCGCGAACTGCCCGACATCGTCCATCTCAGCGGCCTGGTGGGCGCCGTCTACCTGGACAAGAGCGACGACGTCGTGGTGTACCGCGAGGCCCTGGACCGGCTGGGCGCCCAGGCGGCGCCCGCCAGCAGGACCGAGGCCCACCTCGGCGCGATCCGCAAGGAGCTCTGACGTGCACCACCCCGTACGCGACGGCATGCCGGCCCCCGAACTGGGCGTGCTCGGCCGGTCCAGGCCGTGGAGCGACGACGCCGGAGGCGCCTGCGTGGAGGTGCTGGAACTCCACGACGGGCGGGTCGCCGTCCGCCAGTCGACCGACCCCGAAGGGGCCGGCGCTGGTCTTCACGCTCCTGGAGGTGTCGCCTTTGTGACGGGTGTGGAGGCGGGAGAGGCCGACTTCCTGCTCTGACCTCCCGCTCCGCCTTGCTGCTCCGACTTGCTTCCGACTCCCCCGTCCTGCTGAGCGTTCCCCCCCCCAGACCCCCCCCGACCCGAATGGGAGACACGGCGTTGCCTGACAACGGATGGCCGGCCGACCGCATCGACACCAAGAACGCGCACTCCGCGCGGATCTACGACTACATCCTGGGCGGCAAGGACTACTACCCCGCGGACAAGGAGGCGGGCGACGCCATGTCCCGGGAGTGGCCCGCCCTGCCGATCCACATGCGGGCCAACCGCGACTGGATGAACCGCGCCGTGCGCTGGCTCGCCGAGGAGGCGGGGATGCGCCAGTTCCTGGACGTCGGCACCGGCATCCCCACCTCGCCGAACCTGCACGAGATCGCCCAGGCGGTCGCCCCCGAGTCACGGGTCGTCTACGTGGACAACGACCCCATCGTGCTCACCCTCTCGCAGGGCCTGCTGGCCAGCACCCCCGCGGGCCGGACCGCCTACCTCGAGGCCGACTTCCGCGACCCGGGCAGCATCCTGGACGCCCCCGAACTGCGCGAGACCCTCGACCTCGCCCAGCCGGTGGCGCTCACCGTGATCGCCATCGTCCACTTCATGCTGGACGAGGACGACGCGGTGGGCATCGTGCGCCGCCTGCTGGAGCCGCTGGTCCCGGGCAGCTACCTGGCGATGTCCATCGGCACCGCCGAGTTCGCGCCGGAGGAGGTGGGCCGGGTCGCCCGCGAGTACGCCGCCCGCAACATGCCGATGCGGCTGCGCACCATCGACGAGGCCCACGCCTTCTTCGACGGCCTGGACCTGGTCGATCCCGGCATCGTGCAGGTGCACAAGTGGCGCCCGGACGGCACCGGCGAGCAGGGGATCCGGGACGAGGACATCGCCATGTACGGGGCGGTGGCCCGCAAGCCGTGAACGGTCCCGGGCCGGGCCGCCATCCGGCCCGGCGACCGGCTCGCCACCCGGCCACTCGGCCCGCGGCCTGGGCCCGTCACTCGGCCCGCGATCCGGGCGCGTCACCCGGCCACCCGGCGCGCGGCCTGGGCGCGTCACCCGACCCGCGGTCCGGGCTCGGCAACCGGCCAGGCCCGCAGGCGGTCACAGACGCACGATGATCAGCGCGGTGTCGTCGGTGGCGCCGTCGGGCGGCAGCAGCTCCAGCAGGACGGCGTCCGCGAGCGCCTCCGGATCCGCCTCCCGGTGCCGGACCAGGGATTCGGCGAGGCGGGTCAGCCCCTTGTCGATGTCCTCGTGCCGGCGTTCGATCAGCCCGTCGGTGTAGAGCGCGAGCGTGGCGCCGGGGGTGAACGAGGTCGCGGCCTGCGGCCGGGGCCGCGGGTCGGGACGGGCGTCGAGCGGCGGATCGGTGGCCCGGTCGAGGAACTCCACCTGCCCGTCCAGGTGCACCAGTACCGGCGGCGGGTGACCGGCGCTGCTGTAGCTGATGGTCCGCGTGTCGCAGTCGATGAACGTCGTGACGGCCGTGGCCGACTCGGCGCCGTCCACCACATGGGCGTACCGCCCCAGCACGTCGAGCGCCTGGGCCGGTCCCTCCGCCATCCGGGAGGCCGCGGTCAGCGCGCTGCGCAGCTGGCCCATGACGCCCGCGGCGGCCAGGCCGTGGCCGACCACGTCGCCGACCGAGACGCCGATGCGGTCGCCGCCCACCAGGTCGACCAGGTCGTACCAGTCCCCGCACACGTGCAGCGCGCCGACCGCCGGCCGGTAGCGCACCGCCGCCCGGTGGTGTCCCACCTGCCGGTGGGCGGGCAGCATCGCCCGTTGCAGCGCCAGCGCCACCTCGCGCTCCCGGGCGTGCGCCAGGCGCAGCCGGTCATTGAGTTCCTGCAGTTCGCGGGCCCGGGTGTAGAGGTCGGCCTCCAGCACCTGGAGCGGGCCCTCGCCGGAGCCCTCGCCGGACCGCATCAGGGCGGTGACCTCCTCGACCCGGTGCACCAGCAGCACGACCTGCCCGCCGGCTCCGAGGACTGGCGCGTTGACCGGGCTCCAGTACCGCTCCTCCCACTCCCCGGGCCGGCCGGGGTACTCCACGTCGTACCGCTGGAGCGCCATCGCGTCCCGCTCGCCGCCGGCCAGCACCCGGCGCAGCGACGCCTCCAGGTTGCGCACGCCGGTCGCGGCGGAGTCGTGCGGGTTGTCCGGGAAGACGTCGAAGAGGTAGCGGCCGACGATGTCCTCCCGGCGGCGCCCGGACCTGCGCAGGAACTCCTTGTTGACGTCCGCGAACATCAGCTCGGGCGTGAGCAGCGCGACCATGCCGGGCAGGGCCTGGAACACCGCCGCGTAGTCGATCGCCGCTTCTTTCATGGCTGACCGCCTCACCACCGCTGTCCCACCAGTTTTCCACGCCCTGCGGTGCCGGACCTCCCGCGTCACTCCGGCAGACCGGTCAGCGGCTGCTCCGCCCGGACGACCGCGCCGTCGGGCACGAACCGCGAGCCCCACCGATGGCTGAGCCGCGAGACCAGCAGCAGCCCGCGCCCGCCCTCGTCCGTGGTCCGCGGATGGCGCAGGTGCGGCGCGGTGGCGCCGCCGCCGAACACCTCGCAGACCAGCGTGCCGGCCCGCGGCAGCCGCAGCCGGATCGGGCCGGTGGCGTGCCGGACGGTGTTGGTGACCAGCTCGCCGGCCACCAGCTCGGTGGTGAAGGCCGGCTCGTCCAGCCCCCCACTCCGACAGCTGCCGGCAGGCCGTCTTGCGGGCGTCCGCGACCACGGCCGGACCGGCGGGCAGATCCCAGCCCGCCATCCGGTCGGCGCGGAGCAGCCGGGTCCGGGCCAGCAGGGCCACGTCGTCGTGCGGACGCGCCGGCGTCAGCGCGTCGACCGCGGCCCGGCAGCGCTGGTCCAGGGACGGCGCGGGCCGCTCCAGCGCCTCGCGCAGCCGGCCCCGGCCCACGTCGGCCGACCACGCCGCCTCGTCGCCGGCCGGCCGCCCGTCGGTGTACAGCGCCGGCGTGCCGCCCTCGGCCGGCGTCACCTCCACCGACTCGAACGGCGGCCCGCCCGCGCCGAGCGCCGCTCCCTGCGTCAGCTCCACGAACGTGACCTTGCCCTCCGGCCCGGTCACCGCCGGTGGCGGATGCCCGGCGGCGGCCATCGTGCACCGGCCGCCCACCGGGTCGTGGACGGCGTACAGGCAACCGGATCCGACGGGGGCCGGTCGTACGGCGTCCCGTCAGGCCCGCCCCAGCACCGTCCCCAGCACCTGGAGCGCCGAGCGCAGCTCCTCGGCCGTGACGGTCAGCGGGGGCGCCAGCCGGATGGTGGAGCCGTGCGTGTCCTTCACCAGCACGCCCTCGCGCATCAGGCGTTCGCTGATCCCGCGCCCGGTGCCGATCGCCGGGTCGATGTCGACCCCCGCCCACAGCCCCCGCGCCCGGAAGCCGACGACTCCCTTGCCGGCCAGTCCCGCCAGGCCCTCGCGCAGCACCACGCCCAGCTCCGCGGCCCGGCGCTGGAACTCACCCGTCTCCAGCAGCCCGACCACCGCCGTGCCGACCGCCGCGGCCAGCGGGTTGCCGCCGAACGTCGAGCCGTGCTCACCCGGCCGCAGCACCCCGAGCACCTCGCGGCGGGCGACGACCGCCGACACCGGCACGATGCCCCCGCCGAGCGCCTTGCCCAGCAGCAGCACGTCGGGGACGACGCCCTCGTGGTCCACGGCGAGCGTGCGGCCCGTGCGGCCGAGGCCCGACTGGATCTCGTCCGCGACGAACAGGCACCCCGCGCGCCGGGTCACCTCCCGCACGCCCGCCAGATAGCCGTCGTCCGGGACGATCACGCCCGCCTCGCCCTGGACCGGCTCGATCAGCACCGCCGCCGTCGTCTCGTCGACCGCCGCCTCCAGCGCCGCGAGGTCGTTGTACGGCACGATCCGGAAGCCCGGCGTGAACGGCCCGAACCCGGTCCGTGCCGTCTCGTCCGTCGAGAAGCTCACGATCGTGGTGGTCCGGCCGTGGAAGTTGTCCGCCGCGACCACGATCGTCGCCCGGTCGGCGGGCACGCCCTTGACGTCGTACGCCCACTTGCGGGCCACCTTCACCCCGCTCTCCACCGCCTCCGCGCCCGTGTTCATGGGCAGCACCATGTCCAGGCCGGTCAGCGCGGCCAGCCGCTCGGCGAACTCGGCGAGCCGGTCGTGGTGGAAGGCGCGGGAGGTCAGGGTGAGGCGGTCCAGCTGGCGGTGGGCGGCCTCGACCAGGGCGGGGTGGCGGTGGCCGAAGTTGAGGGCCGAGTAGCCGGCCAGCATGTCCAGGTAACGGCGGCCCTCGACGTCCTCCACCCAGCTGCCCTCGGCGCGGGCGACGACCACGGGCAGCGGGTGGTAGTTGTGCGCGAGCACCGGCTCCTCGGCGCGGATCAGCCCGGCGGAGTCACGGGTGCGGGCGGGTGCGGTCATGAACGGGTCTCCCGGATCTCCTGGGTGCAGCACTTGATGCCCCCGCCGGCCTTGTGGAACTCCGACAGGTCCACCGGGACGGGCACGTAACCGCGGTCGGCGAGCTGTGCGGCGAGGTTCTCGGCGCGGGGCGCGACGAAGACGTGGCGTCCGTCGGAGACGGAGTTCAGCCCGAAGGCCATCGCGTCCTCGCGGGTGCCGAGCACCGCGTCCGGGAAGAGCCGCGCGAGCACCTCGCGGCTGCCGGGCGAGAACGCCTCCGGGCAGTACGCGATGGTCTCCTCGTCCAGCACGAACAGCGCCGTGTCGAGGTGGTACAGGTACGGGTCCACCAGCGTCAGGGAGATCACCGGCACGCCCAGGAACTCCTGCACCTCGCGATGGGCCTCGCGGGTGGTCCGGAAGCCGGTGCCGGCCAGCACGAACCGGCCCGCCGGGACGAGGTCGCCCTCGCCCTCGCACACGTTCTCCGGGCGGTAGACGTCGAAGCCCGCCGCCTTGAACCAGGTGTCGTAGTACGCGGACTCGGGGCGCCGCTCGGGCGCGTGGAAGAGGGAGCCGAAGACGCGGCCGTCGACGACGACCGCCGAGTTGGCGGCGAAGACCATGTCCGGCAGACCCGGTACCGGCGGCACGGTGTCGACCGTGTGGCCGTGGTCCTCGTAGGCGCGGACCAGTGTCCGCCACTGTTCCTGGGCGAGGGCGACGTCGACCCGGACGCCGGGGTGCATCCAGGGGTTGATCGCGTACTGCACGGCGAAGTGTCTGGGTTCGCAGACGAGGTAGCGCCGCCGGCGCGGCACACGGTTCTCGGGCACAGAGGGGTTCCTCCGCTTCCTGCGGTGTCGACTGGGGTGACACCACGGTAGGAACGGCTCGGGAGACCGACAAGGAACGAAAGCTGCGCGTCGACGCAGGATCGCTGCGTTGTCACCCGCCTCGGCGCACGTCCGGTGCGCGCTCCGGCGGGGGCTGGCTCGCACCCGCCTCCGGGCTCTCCGGGATCAGGTGGGACAGCACCATCACGCTGACCGTCTTGCGGATGAACGGCTCCGTACGGATCCGCTCCAGCACCTCCTCGAAGTGCTCCACGTCCCGCGCCCGCACGTGCAGCAGCGCGTCCGCGCCGCCGGTCACCGTCATCGCCGCCGCGATCTCCGGACAGCCCCGCACCACCTCCGCCAGCCGCCGGGGCGGCGCCGCGCCCTCGCAGTACACCTCGACGTACGCCTCGGTCCGCCAGCCCAGCGCCGACGGCTCCACCGTCGCCGTGAACCCGGTGATCACGCCGGTCTCCCGCAGCCGGTCCACCCGGCGTTTGACGGCCGTCGCGGACAGCCCGACCGCCGCGCCGATCTCGGCGAAACTCGTCCGGGAGTTCGCCATCAGCGCGGTGACGATCTTCCGGTCCAGTTCGTCGAAGGGCGTCGGCCTGCTGTTCATGCGGGCACTGTATCCAGCGCGCACGTCCACGTCCGGCCCGTGTGCAGGCGTGCCGATTGCTCCTAGACTCCACGTTCATGCTGCGCGCCCTGGCTGTCGACGACGAACGCCCCTCCCTCGAAGAACTCCTCTACCTGCTGAACGCGGATCCGCGGATCGGCAGCGCCGAGGGGGCCGGCGACGCGACCGAGGCGCTGCGCCGGATCACCCGCGCCCTGGAGTGCGGACCGGACGGACCCGAGGCCGTCGACGTGGTCTTCCTGGACATCAACATGCCCGGCCTCGACGGCCTGGACCTGGCCCGGCTGCTCACCGGGTTCGCCCGGCCGCCCCTGGTCGTCTTCGTCACCGCGCACGAGGACTTCGCCGTCCAGGCCTTCGACCTCAAGGCCGTCGACTACGTCCTCAAACCGGTCCGCAAGGAACGCCTCGCCGAAGCCGTGCGCCGGGCCGCCGAGCAGCGCGGCACCGCCGGGCGGATACCCGTGCACGAGCCCGACCCCGACCACATCCCCGTGGAACTCGGCGGCGTGACCCGTTTCGTCGCCGTCGACGACATCACCCACGTCGAGGCCCAGGGCGACTACGCCCGGCTGCACACCGGCAGGGGCAGCCACCTGGTCCGCATCCCGCTGTCCACGCTGGAGGACCGCTGGCGCACCCGCGGCTTCGTCCGCATCCACCGCCGCCACCTGGTCGCCCTGCGCCACATCGGCGAACTCCGGCTGGACGCGGGCACGGTCAGCGTCCTGGTCGGCGCCGAGGAACTCCAGGTCAGCCGCCGCCACGCCCGTGAGCTGCGGGACCTGCTGATGAGGAGGTCCTGACGATGCCCCCGGAGTCCGCCGAGCGCCGGGTCGTCGTCACCGGCCCGCCCCGCCGCACCCCCACCCGCGCGCGGCTCTCCGGCTACTACCGCCCGCGCACCGAGATCGACGAGCAGACCACTCTCGGCCACACCTACGTCCGCTCCCTGATGCGCACCCAGCTGCGCGCCGCCCTCACCGTGTCCGCCGTCCTCGTCCTGCTCGTCGGTCCCCTGCCCCTGGTGTTCGCGGTCACCCCGGACGCCCGCCGCCTGGAGTGGCTCGTCCTCGGCTTCTGCCTGTACACGCCCCTGGTGCTGCTCGCCCGCTGGTACGTCGGCCGCGCCGAACGCAACGAACGGGACTTCGTCCGCCTGGTCGAGGACCGCTGAGGGCGCCCGCGTGTACTCCGGTTACGCCGTCCCCGCCGTCGCCCTGGTCGTCGTGGCGACCGTCCTCGTCGGCGCCTTCGGGCTGCGCATCTCCCGGACCACCTCCGACTTCTACGTCGCCTCCCGCACCGTCGGCCCCCGCCTGAACGCCGCCGCGATCAGCGGCGAGTACCTCTCGGCCGCGTCCTTCCTCGGCATCGCGGGACTGGTCCTCGTGCAGGGCCCGGACATGCTCTGGTACCCGGTCGGCTACACGGCCGGGTACCTGGTGCTCCTCGTGTTCGTCGCCGCCCCGCTGCGCCGCTCCGGCGCCTACACGCTGCCCGACTTCGCCGAGGCCCGCCTCGCCTCCCCGGCGGTACGGCGGCTCGCGGGCGCCTTCGTCGTCGGCGTCGGCTGGCTGTACCTGCTGCCCCAGTTGCAGGGCGCCGGACTGACGCTGACCGTGCTGACCGGCGCGCCCGACTCGCTCGGCGGCGTCATCGTGGCCGTCGTCGTGACCGCGATCGTGGCGGCGGGCGGCATGCGCAGCATCACGTTCGTGCAGGCCTTCCAGTACTGGCTGAAACTCACCGCCCTGCTGGTCCCGGCCCTCTTCCTGGTTCTCGCCTGGCAGGGCGACGACGGCCCGCGCGACGCCTTCGACGAACCGGCCGCCTTCCGCGAACAGCGGGTCGTCCGCGTCGACGACACCCTCGACCTGAGACTCGACCGCCCGCTGACGGTGACGGTGACCGGCACCGTCGACGCACGCGCCTACCGGGAACGGCGGCTGGAGCTGCCGGCCGGCACCCACCGCATCGAGCAGGGCACCCGCCTGACCTTCGCCGAGGGCACCCCCGTCCCCACGGCCGGCACCGCCGGTGGCGGCGGTCTGTCGTCGGCGCGGGCCGAGAGCGGTGAGGAACGGCCGCTGTACGCCACATACGGACTGATCCTCGCCACCTTCCTCGGCACCATGGGCCTGCCGCACGTCGTCGTCCGCTTCTACACCAGCCCGCACGGCGTCGCCGCCCGCCGCACGACGGTCGCCGTGCTCGCCCTGGTCGGCGCCTTCTACCTGCTGCCGCCGGTGTACGGCGCCCTCGGCCGCATCTACGCCCCCGAACTCACCCTCACCGGCGACGCGGACGCGGCGGTCCTGCTGCTGCCGGAGCGCATGATCGGCGGCCTCGGCGGCGATCTGCTGGGCGCGCTGGTGGCGGGCGGCGCCTTCGCGGCGTTCCTGTCCACGGCGTCCGGGCTGACCATGGCGGTGGCCGGCGTGCTCACGCAGGACGTGCTGCCGGCGCGGGGCGTGCGGCACTTCCGGCTCGGCACGGTCGCGGCGATGGCCGCGCCACTCGCGGCGAGCGTGCCGGCGGGCGGGCTGCCCGTGGCGGACGCGGTGGGGCTGGCCTTCGCCGTGTCGGCGTCGTCCTTCTGCCCGCTGCTGGTGCTCGGCATCTGGTGGCGGCGGCTGACCCCGCCGGGCGCGGCGGCCGGGATGCTGGTGGGCGGCGGTTCGGCGCTCCTGGCGGTGGCCGCCACCATGGCGGGACTCCCGGGCGCCGGCCCGCTGCACGCCCTGCTCACCTGGCCCGCGCTGTGGTCGGTGCCGCTCGGCTTCCTGACCATGGTGCTGGTGTCCCTGGCCACCCCGGACCGCGTGCCCGCGGGGACGGCGGCGATCCTGGCCCGCTTCCATCTGCCGGAGGAAGTCCACGCGGAGGTGAAGCCGTGAACCGCGGCTGCGGGAGAGGGGACGCGGGGAGCGCGGGCACGCGCGGAAGAGGCGCTGGGATGCGCGCGGGTGCGCGGCGGGCCGGTGGGGGCGTGCGTGCGGGGGTGCGTGGGGCTGGCGGGGGGCTGAGCCGCTCGCGGCGGGGCGGCGGGGGGCTGTGTGCGGGTGCGTCGGGGACCAGTGGGGGCAGGCGTGCGGGTGCGTGCGGGACCGGCGAGGGGTTGGGCGCGGGCTCGGGCCGGGGCGGCGACGGGGTGCGCGCGGGTGCGTGGGGGCCTGGTGGGGGCGTGCGTGCGGGGGTGCGTGGGGCTGGTGGGGGGCTGAGCCGCTCGCGGCGGGGCGGCGGGGGGCTGTGTGCGGGTGCGTCGGGGACCAGTGGGGGCAGGCGTGCGGGTGCGTGCGGGACCGGCGAGGGGTTGGGCGCGGGCTCGGGCCGGGGCGGTGGGGGCGTGCGCGCGGGTGCGTGGGGGCCTGGTGGGGGCGTGCGTGCGAGCGGGCGCGGGGCCCGTGGCGGGCTGCTCCCAGGCCCGTGCGGAGGCTCGCACGGGGCCGGTGGGGAGGAGACGGCGTGAGCGGTTTCGTCGCCGGGCTGTGCGTCGCCGTGCTTCCGCTGCTCGCCGCCGGCTTCTGGCTGGGCCGGCGCACGGCCCGCCCCGAGAGCCTCGGAGGCCTCGGCACCCCCGTCGAGCACGCCACCTTCCAGACCCTGCACGCCGCGTCGCTCGCCGCGCCCCCGCTGCGCGCCGGCCTCACCGAGGAGACGGCCCGCAAGTCCGCCCGCAGACTGCGCTCCCTGCTCGGCACGGACGCCCTGTGCCTCACCGACGACACGCAGGTCCTGGCCTGGGACGGCGTCGGCGCCCATCACCGAGCCGAGATCACGGAGCGCCTGGCCGGGCCTCTGGAGACCGGCCGCGGCGAG
The DNA here is from genome assembly GCF_042430725.1 of Streptomyces cinereospinus. Taxonomy (NCBI): domain Bacteria; kingdom Bacillati; phylum Actinomycetota; class Actinomycetes; order Kitasatosporales; family Streptomycetaceae; genus Streptomyces; species Streptomyces cinereospinus. The sequence continues at coordinate 54,090 of NZ_JBHMCY010000008.1, forward strand.
GCCTTCCCGCTCGCCTGCGACATCCCCGACTGCCCCTTGCGCTGGGCCGTGGTCGCCCCGCTCACCGTCGACGACCGCGTGCACGGCGCCCTCGTCGCCTGCGCGCCCCGGGAGTCCGCCGTCCTCGCCCGCGCCGCCGGCGAGGTGGCCCGCTGGGTCTCCGTCCAGCTCGAACTGGCCGACCTCGACCGCTCCCGCACCCGCCTCATCGAGGCCGAGATCAAGGCCCTGCGCGCCCAGATCTCCCCGCACTTCATCTTCAACTCGCTCGCGGTGATCGCCTCGTTCGTCCGCACCGACCCCGAGCGCGCCCGCGAGCTGCTGCTGGAGTTCGCCGACTTCACCCGCTACTCGTTCCGCCGGCACGGCGACTTCACCACCCTCGCCGACGAGCTGCACGCCATCGACCACTACCTGGCGCTGGTCCGCGCCCGCTTCGGCGACCGCCTCTCCGTCACGCTGCAGATCGCCCCCGAGGTGCTCCCGGTGGCGCTGCCCTTCCTCTGCCTCCAGCCGCTGGTCGAGAACGCCGTCAAGCACGGCCTGGAGGGCAAGGCGGGCACGTGCCGCATCAGCATCACCGCCCAGGACACCGGCGCCGAGGCCCTCGTCGTGATCGAGGACGACGGCGCCGGCATGGACCCCGTCCTGCTGCGCCGCATCCTGGCCGGTGAGGTCAGCCGGTCGGGCGGGATCGGGCTGTCCAACGTCGACGACCGGCTCCGGCAGGTCTACGGCGACGACTACGGCCTCGTCATCGAGACCGCCGTCGGCGCGGGCATGAAGGTCACCGCCCGGCTGCCGAAGTACCAGCCGGGGGTGCACTCGGCGGGGCGGCTCCCCCGCGCGTGATCCGGCCCCGTCAGGTGCTGTGGGTGGCCACCATCCCCAGGGTGATCAGGCCCAGCACGACCCAGCCGAACCACAGCCAGCCGTTGCTGCCGAGCGCCACCGTGTAGGCGGTCACCGCGACGAGTCCGCCGACGGTGATCACCCCCATCGTCTTCGTAGAGCTGTCCGTGGAACCGGGCATCGCAACACCCTCCTCTGGTCCGTTCCCTCCCATGGTGCCCCCGTTGCGCCTCCGCACGATGCGGACGGCGAAATGAGGGCCGGATTTCCAGAGCATGTGCGACGAACTGGTGCTCGATCCAGGCCGGCGGGAACACCGGAGGCCCTTCTGCCGCGGCCGGCGGGAACACCGGAGGCCGTCCCGCCGCGGCGGCGGGCCGGTCAGCTGCCGCGTGCGTTCAGCGACGCCAGATAGGCGTTGTACGCCTCCAGCTCCTTGTCGCCGTCACGGTCGGCCGCCCGGTCCTTGCGCCGCGCCTGCCGCTGGTCCGAGGCGTACCACTGGAACATCAGCGCGATCAGCACCAGCACGGACGGGATCTCACTGAACGCCCAGGCGATGCCGCCCGCCGCGTTCTGGTCGGCGAGCGCGTCGATGCCGAGCGAGGCGGGCGGGTCGGTGTACGTCTCCACCATGGGTGTCGACGCCATCATCAGGGCGATGCCGAAGAACGCGTGGAACGGCATGCCCGCGAACAGTTCCAGCATCCGCATCAGATATCCGGGGCGGTGCGGCCCCGGGTCCACGCCGATGATGGGCCAGAAGAACACCACACCGGTGGCGAAGAAGTGCACCATCATCGCGATGTGCCCCGGCTTGGAGCCCATCAGGAAGTCGAAGACCGGCGTGAAGTACAGCGCGTAGAGGCTGGCGATGAACAGCGGGATGGTGAACGCCGGGTGCGTGATGATCCGCATGTAGCGGCTGTGCAGCAGCGCCAGCAGCAGCTCCCGCGGCCCCTTGTGGCCCCGGGCGGCCGGCGGCAGGGCGCGCAGTGCGAGCGTGACCGGGGCGCCGAGCAGGATCAGGATCGGCGACAGCATGCTGATCACCATGTGCTGCACCATGTGCACGCTGAACATGACCATGCCGTAGTCGTTCAGCCGGGTGCACATCATCAGCCCGACGGTCAGCACGCCGGTGACGAAGGACACGGTCCGCGCGACCGGCCAGCCGTCCCCGCGCCGCCGCAGCCGGACGACGCCCCACCCGTACAGCGCGAGCGCCAGCAGGCAGGCCACGAGGAAGAACGGCTCCGCCGACCACTGAAGCCCCCGCCCCAGCGTGAACGGCGGCAAGTCCATGGGCATGCCGTGCCCGCTGTGATCCATGCGACGGCTCCTGATTCGTGCGGGTTGTACTGTCTGTCCGCCCCAAGACTAGAACCGCCCCCGGCGAACGATGTCACCGGGGCGTCTCGGGGCCGGACGGACGGCTACAGCACGAACTCCGCCTCGGCGTACCTGTCCGCGGGCACGGTCTTCAGCGTCTCGACCGCCTCGGCCAGCGGCACCATCACGATGTCGGTGCCCTTCAGCGCGGTCATCATCCCGAACTGGCCCCGGTGCGCGGCCTCCACCGCGTGCCACCCGAACCGCGTGGCCAGCACCCGGTCGTACGCGGTCGGCGTGCCACCGCGCTGGACGTGCCCGAGGATGACCGGCCGCGCCTCCTTGCCGAGCCGGTTCTCCAGCTCGACGGAGAGCTGCCGCGCGACCCCCGCGAACCGCTCGTGCCCGTAGACGTCCTTGCCGCCCTCGTCGAACGTCATGGTGCCGGGGCGCGGCTTCGCCCCCTCCGCCGCGACGACGATCGCGAACCGCTTGCCCGCCTCGAACCGCTCACCGACCCGCGCGGCCAGCTCCTCGATGTCGAAGGGCCGCTCGGGGACGACGATGGCGTGGGCGCCCGCCGCCATGCCCGAGTGCAGGGCGATCCACCCGGTGTGCCGGCCCATGACCTCCACGATCAGCACCCGCTGGTGCGACTCGGCGGTGGTCTTCAACCGGTCCAGTGCCTCGGTGGCGACGGTCACCGCGGTGTCGAAGCCGAACGTCACGTCGGTCACGGCGATGTCGTTGTCGATGGTCTTCGGCACACCCACGACGGGCAGCCCGCCGTCCGACAGCAGCCGGGCCGCCTTGAGCGTGCCCTCGCCGCCGATCGGGATGACCGCGTCCAGACCGAGCTCCTTGAGATGCCCCCTGGCCCGCTCCACGCCGTCGCGCAGATGTTCGGGACGGACCCGGGAGGAACCGAGGATGGTGCCGCCGCGGGCGAGGATGCCGCCCACCGCGTCAAGGTCGAGCTTGAGGTAGTCGCACTCCAGGAGGCCCTTCCAGCCGTCACGGAAGCCGATGACCTCGTCGCCGTGGTCGGCGACGGCGCGGTGCACGACGGACCGGATGACGGCGTTCAGGCCGGGGCAGTCGCCGCCGGACGTGAGGACACCAATGCGCATAGCCCCAAATACCTTCTCGACGTGGGCCGGATCCGGACCACGCTGTCCGGCTCGATCCCCGCCACCCTAGCGGCACCGGGGGGCGGGACCGAACCGTGCGTCCGACTGCTGGACGGCCCCGCTCAGCTGTGCGGACGGACCGTCAGACGGGCTCTCGAAAAGGCGCCGGGCCCGCCGGCGGACGCGCCTCAGGCGGGCTGCTGCGCCGCCGTGATGCGCTCGTCGCGCAGCGCCTCGTACCAGCGGTCGTCGGTCGGCGGCAGGGCGTTGACGTCGAGCGCCAGCTTCAGCAGCAGGTCGGCGATCTGCGGGTTGCGGGCCAGCACCGGGCCGTGCATGTAGGTGCCGAACACGGTGTCGTTGTACGCGCCCTCGGTGCCGTCGCCGGTGCCGTTGCCGTTGCCGAACCGCACCCGCGCGAGCGGGCGCGCGGTCGGGCCGAGGTGGGTGACGCCCTGGTGGTTCTCGAAGCCGGTCAGCGGGGGCAGGCCCAGGCGCGGGTCGATGTCGCCGAGCACGTCACCGACGCACCGCGTGCCCTCGCCGCGCGCGGACACCACGTCCAGCAGCCCGAGGCCGGGCTCGCGCTGGCCGAGGTCGTTGATGAACTCGTGGCCGAGGATCTGGTACCCGGCGCACACCGAGAACACGATCGCGCCGTTCCCGACCGCCCGGTACAGGCCGCCGTCCCGGCGCAGCCGCTCGGCCGCGAGCCGCTGCGGACGGTCCTCGCCGCCGCCGACCAGGTAGATGTCGCCGGAGGTCGGGATCGGCTGGTCGCTGCGCACGTCGATCCGGGCCACGTCCAGGCCCCGCTGCCGGGCCCGGCGCTCCAGGACGAGGACGTTGCCCTGGTCGCCGTACGTGCTGAGCAGGTCCGGGTAGATCCAGATGACCCGCAGTTGGCTGTCGCTCACGAGTGTCTCCCGAGTGGTTGTCAGTTGCCGACGCGGCGGCGCAGGTCCTGGAAGGCGGTGTAGTTGGCGATGACCTCGATCCGGCCGGGCGGGGCCTGCTGCACCGCCTGGTCGAGGTTCTCGCAGACCTGGAAGTGCTGGTTGGCGACCTCCAGGCGCACCGCGAGGTCGAGCCCGCGGTCACCGATGACGAAGATCGGGTGGCCGGTCAGCCGCGTGTAGTCGACGTCCCACAGCCAGGAGGTGTCCGTACCGTCGGCGGAGCGCGCGTTCACGGACAGGATCACCGGCGTCGGCGGCGGGTCGATGAGGGAGAACGTCTCCAGCCACCCGGCCGGGTTCTTGGCCAGCAGCAGCCGCAGGTCGCGCTGCATGAACTGCACCACGTCGTACCGCCCGGCCACGGCCTGCACCTGGTACATCCGCTCCAGGGCGACCTGCGGCGGCACGCCGAACACGGCGGCCACGGCGGCCGAGGAGGTGGCGTTCGCCTTGTTGGCGCGGCCCGGCAGCTGGAGGTGGATCGGCCAGGCCGAGCCGTGCGGGTCGAGCACGTGGTCACCGGAGAGCGCCCAGCTCGGCGTGGGCCGGCGGAAGCCGCACTCGGCGCAGAACCAGTCGTCGCCGGGGCGCCGCATCACACCGCCGCAGGACGGGCAGGACCAGGCGTCGTCCTTCCACATCTGCCCGGCGGCGACCCAGATCACGTTGGGGGAGGACGACGCCGCCCACACCACCAGCGGGTCGTCCGCGTTGGCGACGACGACGGCCTTGGTCCCGGCCAGGCCCTCGCGCCAGTTCTCGGCGAGCATCCGGGTCTCGGCGGCGCGGTCGAGCTGGTCCCGGGAGAGGTTCAGCAGCGCGATGCACTTGGGGTCGGTGTCCCGGGCCACCCCGGCGAGGTACTTCTCGTCGACCTCGATGACACCGAACTTGGCGTCCGAGCTTCCGGCCAGCGCCGAGGTGATGCCGGCCGGCATGTTGGCGCCGAGCGCGTTGGACACCACCGGACCGGCGGCGCGCAGCGCCTCGGCGATGAGCCGGGTGGTCGTGGTCTTGCCGTTGGTCGCCGAGACCAGGACCACGTCCAGGTTCTGGGCGAGCCGGGCGAGGAGGTCGGGGTCGAGTTTGAGGGCCACCCGGCCACCGATCACCGAACCGCTGCCGCGCCCCGCTGCGCGCGATGCCGCAGCGACCGCCTTGCCCGCGGTCACGGCCAGCTTGGCCCGCGGCGTGAGCGGGTCCGAGTTGCCTGCCATCAGTTCTCGATCCTCCTTGCGTACGCGCCGCGCCGAAGCATCCGGCAACGTGGTGAGGCCTCAGCCTATCGACCTCCACTCACCTGCCCGAATCGCGGCCCGTGTCTGCGCGGCGGACGCGGACCGAAGGAACCGTACCCTTGCGGTCATGCGACACGGCCCGATCCCGGGCGCCCATGGGCGCGTCCGGCCCCTCATCCTGCTCGGCGACCCCGTACTGCACCAGCCCTGCCGGGAGGTCAGCGACTTCGGAGGCGCCCTGGCGGACCTGGTGGAGGATCTGTTCGCGACGATGTACGCCGCGAACGGGGTCGGCCTGGCCGCCAACCAGATCGGCGAGCCGTCACGGGTCTTCGTGTACGACTGCCCCGACGACGAGGACGTGCGGCACGTGGGCCACGTGGTCAACCCCCGCCTGGTGGAGGCGGACGGTGTGGTGGTCCGCGGCCCGGAGGGCTGCCTGTCGCTGCCGGGCCTGGAGGCGGGGACGGAACGCTTCGACCACGCGGTGGTGGAGGGCTGCACGGCGACCGGGGAGCCGGTCAGGGTCCACGGCACCGGGTTCTTCGCCCGCTGCCTGCAGCACGAGTGCGACCACCTGGCGGGGACCGTCTACGCGGACCGTGTGCGGGGCCTGCGCCGCAGACGCCTGATGCGGCAGGTGGCCCGGGCCTCCTGGCGCCGGTGAACGGCAGGTCGCCCGGCGGTACGGTGAACGGCAGGTCGCCCGGCGGTACGGGGCACCGCGCGAGGGGTCCCTGCCGGCGGGTGAACGGTACACGGCCCTCAGAACCCGGGACCACCCACCCGGTCCCCCGCGGCCGCGAGCCGCCCCCACAGCAGGTCGGCCAGGCTCCGCACCAACTCGGCCCGGGAGCAGGGCCGTTCCCGCAGCCACCAGTCCCCGGCGGCGTGCATCATGCCGACGATCCCGTGCCCCCACACCCGGGCCAGCCGCTGGCTGCCGGGCCCGAGGTCCAGTCGCTCCTCGATCACCTGGGCGAGTTCCTCACCCATCCGCCGCAGCAGCGGCGCGGAGTGCTTGCCCACGTCGAAGCCCTGGTCGCCCGGCGACCCCTCCGCCGGGTGCATCAGGAACCGGTACACCTGCGGCCGCGCCTCGATCGCCGCGAGGTAGGTGTCCAGGGTGGCCTCCACCCGCTCACGCCGCTCGGCCGGCGCGTCCAGCGCCGCCCGCAGCGAGTCCAGCAGGGCGTCCGTGTGCCGCTTGGCCAGCGCCGCGTACAGCCCGCCCTTGTCGCCGAAGTGGCGGTAGAGGATCGGTTTGGTGATGCCCGCCTCGGCGGCGATGGCGTTCATCGACGCCTGCGGGCCGTCCCGCAGCACGACCCGGTCGGCGGCCTCCAGCAGCTCACGCCGTCGGCGGTCGGCGGACCGCTTCTGCTCGGTCCGCTGCGTGGTGTCCATGAGCTCTCCCCACCCGTGCTGAATCGGTGACGCCAGCGCAAACTAACACCCGACTCGCCCGGGACTTCGAACGGGCTGCCGAGGAGCGGTCGTGAGTTGACTTTTCCTACCCGCGGGTAACAGACTGTTGTTACCGCAAGTAACATGCACGTGCGCCGCTGGAGGGGACATGGCCGGGTTCACCATGGAGCTCAACGACGAACAGAAGGAGGTCCGGGACTGGCTGCACGGTTTCGCCGCCGACGTCATCCGCCCCGCGGCCGCCGAATGGGACGAGCGTGAGGAGACTCCCTGGCCGGTCATCCAGGAGGCCGCCAAGGTCGGCATCTACTCCCTCGACTTCTACGCCCAGCAGTACTTCGACCCCACCGGCCTCGGCATCCCGATGGCCATGGAGGAGCTGTTCTGGGGCGACGCCGGCATCGCCCTGTCGATCGTCGGCACCGGCCTCGCGGCCGTGGGCGTGCTCGCCAACGGCACCGAGGAGCAGATCGGCACCTGGATCCCGCAGATGTACGGCGACGCCGACGACGTCAAGGTCGCCGCCTTCTGCTCCTCCGAGCCCGACGCCGGATCGGACGTGGCGTCCCTGCGCACCCGCGCCGTGTACGACGAGGCCAAGGACGAGTGGGTGCTCAACGGCACCAAGACCTGGGCCACCAACGGCGGCATCGCCGACGTCCACGTCGTCGTCGCGGTCGTCGACCCCGGGCTGGGCTCCAAGGGCCACGCCTCCTTCATCGTCCCGCCGAACACGCCGGGGCTCTCCCAGGGGCAGAAGTTCAAGAAGCACGGCATCCGCGCCTCGCACACCGCCGAGGTGGTCCTCGACGACGTCCGCGTCCCCGGCTCCTGCCTGCTCGGCGGCAGGGAGAAGCTGGACGAGCGGCTGGCGCGGGCCCGGGAGAAGGCCCGGGTCGGCGGTGAGCGGGTGAGGAACGCGGCGATGGCCACCTTCGAGGCGTCCCGCCCGGCGGTCGGCGCCATGGCGGTCGGCACCGCCCGCGCCGCGTACGAGGTGGCGCTGGAGTACGCCACGACCCGTGAGCAGTTCGGCCGGCCGATCATCGACAACCAGGGCGTGGCGTTCCAGCTCGCGGACATGCGCACGTCCGTCGACGCGGCGCGGCTGCTGGTGTGGCGGGCGTCCTGGATGGCGGCCAACGGCAGGCCGTTCACCGCCGCCGAGGGGTCGATGTCCAAGCTGTTCGCCAGTGAGACGGCCAAGACGGTCACCGCCCAGGCCATCCAGATCCTGGGCGGCAACGGCTACACGCGGGAGTACCCGGTGGAGCGGATGCACCGCGACGCCGCCATCTACACGATCTTCGAAGGGACGAGCGAGATCCAGCGTCTGGTGATCGCCCGGACGATCTCCGGCATGTCCATCCGGTGACCCCCGGTCCGGCCCCCGGTCCCCGGGCCCGGTCGCTCATCTGTGCCGCAGCGGCGTCAGCTGCTGGATGTCGTAGCGGGCGCGCAGCTGTTCGATCGCCGCGTGGTCCGGCGGGCCCCCGTCCCGCAGGATCTCCAGCAGTTCCTCGAAGTAGCGCTCGTGGTCCGGCGGCGGGGACGCCTGGAAGAACATCTTCGCGGGGGTCTCCGTCGGGTTGGCGAAGGCGTGCGGGCAGCCGGGCGGTACGACGATGACCGTGCCCGGTGTCGCCCGCACCACCCGGTTGCCCGAAGGGGACTCCCAGCGCTGCCAGTTGTCGGGGGTCCGCACGCGAGGCTCGAAGGCGAGCACGTCCAGCTCGCCCTCGAGCACGTAGAACAGCTCCTCGCTGCGGGTGTGCACATGAGCGCCCACGTCGAAGCCCGGGGGGACGATCACCTCGAAGGTGGACGCCGTCCGGGAGTGCGCGCCGGTCACCTTGAACGTGACGTGCTGGGCCGGGGTCTGGACGATCCGGCCGCGCCCCGGCGGCACCAGCAGTCCCTCGGTCGCGGTCACCGGGTGCTCACCGGGTCGCGGGCGGGGCGTCGGCCGGCGGCCCGGAGGGGCGGGCGCCCCTCCGGGTGGTCGTCTCCTCGCTCATCTCACGCCGTCCCGTCGGTCTGCCAGCGGCCCACGGACATCTCCGCGGTGATGCCGGGACCGAACCCGGCGAGCAGTCCGCGCGCCTCGTGCTCGGCGCCGCCGTCGTCGAACAGCCGGCGCAGCGCGTCCAGTACGACGGCGCTGGCGATGTTGCCGTACTCGGTGAGCGTGGCCCGGCTGAACCGGAAGGCGTGCGGCTCGACCTCCAGGAACTTGCTGAGGTCGTCGAGGATGCGGGGGCCGCCGGCGTGGATGATGTAGAAGTCCAGGTCGGAGGCGTCCCAGCCGTGGGCGCCGGCCAGCTCGTGCAGCGCCGGCGCGAGCGGCTCCATGGTCCCGGGCACCCGCTTGTCCAGCAGGAAGTGGAAGCCCGTGGCCCGGACGTCGTACGAGATCCAGTCCTCGGTCTTGGGGATCAGGTACGAGCCGTTGCGCTCCAGCTTCACGCCGGTGCCGCCGCGGCCGCGGACCACGGCCGCGGCGATGCCGTCGCCGAACAGGCCGTTGGACAGCAGCGATCCGACACCGAGGTCGGTGGGCTGATAGCACAGCGAGCAGAACTCGCAGGCCACGATCAGCACGTTGCCGTCGGGGTAGGCCATGCAGAAGTCGTGGGCCCGGTTGATCGCCGCGCCGCCGGCCGCACAGCCCAGCTGGGCTATGGGTATCTGGCGGGTGTTGCTGGAGAAGTCCATCGCGTTGATCAGCCAGGCCGTGAGCGAGGGCATCATGAAGCCCGTGCACGACACGTAGATGATCGCGTCGATGTCGCCGGTGAGCATCTCGGCGTCGTCGAGGGCCCGTTGCACCACCGCCGGCACCCGGGCCTTGGCCTCGGCCTCGTAGATCTTGTTGCGCGTCTCGAACCCGGGGTGCTTGAGGGTCTCCTCGATGGGCTGCACGATGTGCCGGGTGCGCACGCCGGTGTTCTCGATCAGCCGGAGGGCCAGCGGGAGTTGGGGATGGTCGGGGTGCCGGGAGCGGGCCAGCTCCAGCGTCTCCTCCATCGTGATCACGTGCTCTGGAACGGACACCGAGGGTCTGCACAAAGTCGCCATGAACCGTGCCTGCTTTCGCCGTCCGGAAGGCTCTTGGCCCCGGTCAGAAGGTGGTTCACCTCCGGGGAGGTGTAAACCCACGATCACCCGGGAGGCCCGCGATCTCTCGCCGGATTACTCCGTCCAGGCGACACCGCATCGCGGCCGTGGACCACAAAGCGCAGGTCAGAGGCGATGTAAAAGGGGCTAGGAGCTGGCCCCGCTGCTGTGCGCGATGCACGCCACGTCGATCCGGTCGGCCAGCTTGGCCAGCTCGATGGTGAGCGCGGCCACCGTGTCCTCGTCGAGCCCGTCCTGCCCGGCCTCGACGAGCCGCAGCCACCTCCCGCCCACCGTGCGGAGCAGCTTGCTCACGTCGGCCGCGGCCACCTGCAAGGTACCGCGGTCGTCGACGATCAGAGGCAGGGTCACTTCGCGGTTCACACGAGGGATCGTAGCCCCGGAACCCTTACGCTCCGTGCCATACGGTCGTGATGTTGCAGAACTCGCGGATTCCGTGCCCGGACAGCTCACGGCCGTACCCGGACCGCTTCACACCCCCGAACGGGAACGCCGGGTGCGAGGCGGTCATCCCGTTGACGTACACCCCGCCCGCCTCCAGGTCCCGGACGAACCGGTCGACCTCGGACTCCTCGCGGGTCCAGACGTTGGAACTCAGTCCGAACGGGGAGTCGTTGGCGATCAGCACCGCCTCGTCCAGGTCCCCCGCCCGGTACAGCGTGGCGACCGGGCCGAACGTCTCCTCGCGGTGGACGCGCATCTCGCGGGTGATGCCGGCGAGGACCGTCGGCGGGTAGTACCAGCCGTCCCCCTCGGGCCGCTCGCCCCCGCACAGCACCGTCGCGCCGAAGCGCCGGGCGTCGTCCACCAGCTCCTCCAGATCGGCCCGCCCCCGCTCGCTGGCCAGCGGCCCGACCTCCGTCTCCTCGGCCAGCGGATCGCCGACCCGCAGCGCCCGCATGCCCTCGGTGAAGCGCTCCGCGAAGGCGTCGTACACGTCGGTGTGCACGATGAACCGTTTGGCGGCGATGCAGGACTGCCCGTTGTTCTGCACCCGCGCCGTCACCGCGACCCGCGCCGCGCGGTCGAGGTCCGCCGACGGCATCACGATGAAGGGGTCGCTGCCGCCCAGCTCCAGCACCGTCTTCTTGACCATCTCCCCGGCGGCGGACGCCACCGCGCGTCCGGCGGGCTCGCTGCCGGTCAGGGTCGCCGCCTTGACGCGTTCGTCGCGCAGGATGTCGTCGACCGCGGCGGACCCCACGAGCAGCGTCTGGAAGCAGCCCTCGGCGAAGCCCGCCCGGTGGAACAGGTCCTCCAGGTACAGGGCGGTCTGGGGCACGTTCGAGGCGTGCTTGAGCAGCCCGACGTTGCCCGCCATCAGGGCGGGCGCCGCGAAGCGGACCACCTGCCACAGCGGGAAGTTCCACGGCATCACCGCGAGCACCGGGCCGAGCGGCCGGTAGCGGACCACCGCCCGGGAGGCCCCGGAGTCCGCCACGTCGGCCTCGGCGGGCTCCTCGTCGGCGAGCAGGCGCTCGGCGTTCGCGGCGTACCAGCGCATCGCCTTGGCGCACTTCGCGGCCTCGGCGCGGGCCTGGGCGACCGGCTTGCCCATCTCGGTGGTCAGCACCCGGGCGATGTCGTCCCGGTCCTCGTCCAGGAGGTCGGCGGCCCGGTCCAGCAGCCGCGCACGGTCGGCGAAGCCGCTCTCCCGGTAGGTGCGGAACGTGGCCTCGGCGAGCTGGAGCCGGCGCTCGATCTCTTCCGTGCCCATGGCCTCGTACGTCTTGATCGTCTCGCCGTTCGCCGGGTTCACCGTCGCGATGGGCATGGCTGACCTCCTGGGGAGCGACTGTGCTTCGACCTTCCCGCGCGCCGCCAGGGGCCGCAACGCGGGCGGGCCGTCCTCAGTCCGTGTGCTCCGCCAGGCGGTCGAGAAACGCGGCCTGCGCCTTGACGATCACCGCGCGGGCCCGGTCCGGCGGGAACCACGCCACGCGGTCCAGCTCGGGGAACTCCTGGGTGCGTCCGGACCTCGGCGGCCACTCCATCGTGAAGGTGCCGGGGCTGATGGAGCCGGGGTCGAGGTCCGCCTCGACCGCCCACGCCGTGACGGTCTTTCCGCCGGTCTGCCGGACCTCTCCGAGCGGCACCGCCGTGCCCTCCGGCGGCGGCAGCCCGAGTTCCTCCCGGAACTCCCGGCGGGCCGCCTCCCAGGCGGGCTCCTCGGGGTCGTACTCGCCCTTGGGCACCGTCCAGGCGCCCTCCTCGCGGCGGGCGAAGAAGGGGCCGCCCATGTGACCCAGCAGCACCTCCAGGGCGCCGCCGGTGCGCCGGAACAGCAGCAGGCCCGCGCTGTGCCGGCCCGTCACGGCGCGACCCGCGGGTGCGCGGCCAGCAGTGTCTCGACGGTGTCCGCCTCGTCCGGACGCTTGTCCTCGCGGTAGCGGAGCACGCGGGCGAAGCGGAGGGCGACGCCGGCCGGGTAGCGGGTGGACCGCTGCAGGCCGTCGTAGGCGATCTCCACGACGAGTTCGGGTCGCACCCGCACCACCGGGCCCTCGGACCCGACGGCCAGGTTCTGGAGCCGCTCGGTCTGCCAGGCGAGCATCGCGTCGGTCATGCCCTTGAACGTCTTGCCCAGCATGGCGAAGCCGCCGTCGGCCGTGCGGGCGCCGAGGTGGAGGTTGGAGAGCCTGCCGGTGCGCCGGCCGTGGCCCCACTCGGCGGCCAGCACCACCAGGTCCAGGGTGTGCACGGGCTTGACCTTCAGCCAGGAGGCACCGCGCCGCCCCGCGCTGTACGGGGCGTCGAGCGCCTTGACCACGACGCCCTCGTGGCCGCGGTCGAGGGTCTCGGCGAGGAAGGACTCGGCCGCGGGCAGGTCGCCGGGTCCGGCCACCACGGTGCGCCGCACCCGCATCGGCTCCGGGACCAGCCGGGCCAGTTCCGCGTGCCGCTCGGCGAACGGCAGGTCGAGCAGGTCGCGGCCGTCGACGCTGAGCGCGTCGAAGAAGACGGGGGAGACCGGCACCGCCCGGGCGGCCGTGGCCACGTCCACCCGGGAGCCGACCCGGCCGGCGGTCTCCTGGAACGAGCGCGGCCGGCCCCGCTCGTCGAGGGCGATCACCTCGCCGTCCAGCACGAACCGTTCCCCGCGCAGTTCCCGCGCGGCCGCGGTCAGCTCGGGCAGCCGGTCGGTGATGTCGTCCAGAGCGCGGGTGTAGAGCCGCACCTCGGCGCCGTCGCGGTGCACCTGGACGCGGATGCCGTCCAGCTTCTCCTCCACCGCGCAGGCGCCCAGCCTGCCGACCGCCTCGGACACGGAGGACGCGGTGTGCGCGAGCATCGGCAGCACCGGGCGGCCGACGGTGAGGCGGAACCGGTCCAGGGCGGGCGGGCCGTCGGTGAGCAGGACCTGCGCCACCGTCTGCAGCGAACCCGCCAGCATCACGGCCCGCCGCACGTCCACGGCCGCCGCGCCGGTCGCCTGCGCCAGCCCCTCGACGGCGACCGCTTCCAGCGCGCCCTGGCGGACCTCGCCGGTGATCAGGCCGAGCAGGAAGCGCTGCTCGTCCGCGGTGGCCGCGCCCAGCAGCGCGCCGACCAGCCGGCCCCGCTCGGCCTGCGAGCCGACACCCGTGACCCGGCCGATCGCGGTGAGCCGGGCGTCCACCTCACGCACGGTCAGGGACGGCTCGGCCGCCGGCTCGACCCGCCGGCCGAGCAGCTTCCAGCCGATGCCGAGCCGGCCCTGCGGCAGCCGGCCCGCGAGGTACGGGATGACGACCGGCACGTCGTCCGGCTCCGCGTCCCGGAACAACTCCGCGAGCAGGGCGATCTTGCGGGACCGCGCGGAGGTGGCGGCGACCTCCCGGGAGACGTCGGCGAGCCGGGTCAGCAGCATGCAGTCATGGTGCACCGGCCGGGCCGGGCCTACACCTGGACGGCCGCGTCCAGGTCCGCCATCAGCAGTTCCCCGTTGACGGCGGCGCCCGCGCGGTAGCCGCCGCTCGCCGCGTTCACCACCTGCTCGGCGAAGCCGACGGCGTTGCCCGCGGCCCACACGCCGGGCACGGTCGTCAGGCCCGTCGCGTCCACCACGGGGTACGCGCCGAACGGGGTCTCGCGCAGCTCGGCGCCCAGCCGCTGGAGCAGGGCGGTCCGCGGTACCGCCCGGGGCGCGGTGAACAGCACCTCCCGGTCGTGCACCGTGCCGTCCGCCAGCCGCACCCCGGTGAGCCGGTCGTCCTCGACCACCAGGCCCGCCACCGCGCCGGGCACGACCTCGACCCCGGCCGCGGCGAGCCGGCGCAGGTCGTCGTCGGACAGCTCGTCCTCGGCGACCTCGTGCAGGAAGAACCTCACGTCGCGGGACCACTGGGTGACGATCAGGGCCTGGTGCACGCCGAGCGGGCCGGTGGCGAGCACGCCGAAGGCCCGGTCGCGCACCTCCCAGCCGTGGCAGTACGGGCAGTGCAGCACGTCCCGGCCGAACCGCTCGGCCAGCCGCGGCACCGCCGGCAGCTCGTCCCGCAGGCCGGTGGCGACGACCAGGCGCCGGGCGCGCACGGTCCGGCCGCTCGCGAGCGCCACCGCGAAGTCCGCGCCGCGGGTGACGTCCACCGCCCGGTCCCGGACCAGCCGCACGCCGTACCGCGCGATCTCCTCGCGGCCGGTCGCGAGGAACTCGGCGGGCGGCATGCCGTCCCGGGAGAGATAGCCCTGCATGTGCGCGGCGGGGGCGTTGCGCGGCTCGCCGGCGTCGACGACCAGGGTGCGGCGCCGGGCCCGGCCGAGGACGAGCGCGGCGGACAGGCCCGCCGTGCCGCCGCCGATGACGACCGCTTCGTAGGACTCGGCCCGGCGGGACCCGGTCCGGGGGGACTCGGCCCGGCGGGGACCGGTCTCGGGGGACTCGGCCCCGTGGGCCTTGATGGCAGGGGACTCGGTCTCGGTTGCCTCGGTCATGGTGACCACCTCCGCGGGCACGGTCGCCCGGCCGGTGCGGGATTGACAAATCCCTTTGCCGAATCTGCAATACGGGCATGACGAGTGACGACGTGCTGGCAGGTGTCGGGCCGAGGCTGCGGCGGATCCGCCGGGAGCGGGAGGTGACCCTGGCCGCGCTGTCCGAGGCGACCGGCATCTCGGTGAGCACGCTCTCCCGGCTGGAGTCGGGCCTGCGCAGGCCCAGCCTGGAGTTGCTGCTGCCGATCGCGCAGGCCCACCAGGTGCCGCTGGACGAACTGGTCGGGGCGCCGCCGGTGAGCGATCCGCGGGTGCGGGCCAAGCCGGTCGTGCGGCACGGACGCACCTATCTGCCCCTGACCCGTCAGCCCGGCGGGCTCCAGGCCTACAAGATCGTCGTGCCGCGGCAGCACGCCGATCCGGCCCCGCGCACCCACGAGGGCTACGAGTGGCTGTACGTGCTCTCCGGGAGGCTGCGGGTGGTGCTCGGCGACCACGACGTGGTACTGGCCGCCGGGGAGGCGGCCGAGTTCGACACCCGGGTGCCGCACTGGTTCGGGTCGACGGGAGAGGGGCCGGTGGAGTTCCTGAGCCTGTTCGGGCCGCAGGGCGAGCGGATGCACGTGCGGGCGCGGCCCAAGCAGGCGTGACGCCCCCGACTGTTCCCCGATCGGCAAGCGACCGCTTAGTATGCGTGTGACCCGGTCAGACGACGCAGTTCCCGGTGGAGGCCCCGCATGCAGGCATGGCAGGTGCACGAGAACGGCGAGCCGAGCGAGGTGATGCGCCTGGGCGACGTGCCGGTGCCCACGCCCGGCGACGGCCAGGTCCTGCTGAGGGTGCGGGCCGCGAACATCAACTTCCCGGACGCCCTGCTGTGCCGGGGCCAGTACCAGGTCCGGCCGCCACTGCCCTTCACCCCTGGTGTCGAGGTCTGCGCCGAGACCGAGGACGGCCGCCGGGTGATCGCCAACCCGGCGCTGCCGCACGGCGGTTTCGCCGAGTACGCCGTCGCCGACGCCGCCGCCCTGCTCCCGGCGCCCGAGGCGCTGGACGACGCGGAGGCCGCCGCCCTGCACATCGGCTACCAGACCGGCTGGTTCGGCCTGCACCGCCGGGCCCGGCTGGAGGCCGGCGAGACGCTGCTGGTGCACGCCGCCGCCGGCGGGGTCGGCAGCGCGGCGGTCCAGCTCGGCAGGGCGGCCGGCGCCACGGTCGTCGGGGTCGTGGGCGGCGCCGGGAAGGCCGCCGTCGCCCGCGAGCTGGGCTGCGACGTCGTGATCGACCGGCATGCCGACGACGTCGTCGCCGCGGTCAAGGAGGCCACCAGGGGCCGGGGCGCCGACGTGGTCTACGACCCGGTGGGCGGCGCGGCGTACACCCAGTCCGCCAGGACGGTCGCCTTCGAGGGCCGGATCGTGGTGGTCGGCTTCGCGAGCGGCACGATTCCGAACCCCGCGCTCAACCACGCCCTGGTGAAGAACTACTCGGTCCTCGGGCTGCACTGGGGCCTGTACCACACCAAGAACCCCGAGCTGGTCCGGTACTGCCACGACCGGCTCACCGGCCTGGCCGCCCGGGGCGCGATCAAGCCGCTGGTGAGCGAGCGCGTGCCGCTGGGCGAGGCCGCGGCCGCCGTGCAGAAGGTGGCGGACGGCCGCAGCACGGGCCGGATCGCCGTCGTGAGCAAGGAGACCCGATGACCGACGCCGCCGGACTGCGCCGGCGCACCCAGGAGTTGCTGGCCGCGAACCCGCCGGCCGGCACCGGCCGGCGTGACTTCCTGCGGGCCCGCTTCGACGCGGGACTCGCCTGGGTGCACTTCCCGGAGGGCCTCGGCGGCCTGGGCGCCCCGCGCTCCCTCCAGGCCGTCGTCGACGCCGAGCTGGAGGCGGCCGGGGCGCCCGACAACGACCCGCGGCGCATCGGCATCGGCCTCGGCATGGCGGCGCCGACCATCCTCCAGTACGGCACCGAGGAGCAGAAGCGGCGCTTCCTGCGGCCCCTGTGGACCGGCGAGGAGGTCTGGTGCCAGCTGTTCAGCGAGCCCGGCGCCGGGTCCGACCTCGCCGCGCTGGGCACCCGGGCCGTCCGGGAGGGCGACACGTGGGTGGTCGACGGGCAGAAGGTGTGGACGTCCAGCGCGCACCTGGCCCGCTGGGCCGTCCTCGTCGCCCGCACCGACCCGGACCGGCCCAAGCACCGCGGCATCACCTACTTCCTGTGCGACATGAACGACCCCGGCGTCGAGGTCCGGCCGCTGCGCCAGATCACCGGCGAGGCCGAGTTCAACGAGGTCTTCCTCACCGGCGTCCGCATCCCCGACGCGCACCGCCTCGGCGAGGTCGGCGACGGCTGGCGGGTCGCCCGGACCACCCTGAACAACGAACGCGTCGCGATCGGCGGCATGCGGCTCCCCCGCGAGGGCGGCATGATCGGCCCGGCCGCGCGGACCTGGCGCGACCGCCCCGAGCTGCGCACCCACGACCTGCACCAGCGGCTGCTCACCCTGTGGGTCGAGGCCGAGGTGGCCCGCCTCACCGGCGAGCGCCTGCGCCAGCAGCTCGTCGCCGGGCAGCCCGGCCCCGAGGGCGCCGGCATGAAGCTGACCTTCGCCCGCCTCAACCAGGCCATCAGCGGCCTGGAGGTCGAACTCCGCGGTGAGGAGGGCCTGCTGTACGACGACTGGACCATGCGCCGCCCCGAGCACGTGGACTTCACCGGCCGCGACGCCGGCTACCGCTACCTCCGCTCCAAGGGAAACAGCATCGAGGGCGGGACCAGCGAGATCCTGCTCAACATCGTCGCCGAACGCGTCCTCGGCCTGCCCGCCGAGCCGCGTACCGACAAGGACGTCGCCTGGAAGGACCTGGCCCGGTGAGCGCACAGCCCGATCTGCTCTACTCCGAGGAGGAAGAGGCCCTCCGCGCCGCCGTCCGGGACCTGCTCACCGACCACTGCGGCGCGCCCGAGGTGATCGCCCGCACCGAGTCCGGCGTCCCGCACGACGCGGAGCTGTGGAAGCTGCTCACCGACGGCATGGGCCTGGCCGGGCTGCTGGTGCCGGAGGACCGGGGCGGACAGGGCGCCTCGCACCGGGAGGCCGCCGTGGTGCTGGAGGAGCTGGGCCGGGCGGTGGCGCCGGTCCCGTACCTCACCAGCGCCGTCGTCGCCACCGAGGCGCTGCTGGCCTGCGCCGGCTCCGCCGGCCTGCTCACCCGGCTGGCGTCGGGCCGCGCCGTCGGCGCGCTCGCCGTCGCGCTGCACCGCGCACCGGGCGCCGCCTTCCCCGCCGCCCGGCTCGAAGGCGGCGCGCTGCACGGCGAGTTGACCGGCGTCGCGGACGCGTCCGCCGCCGACGTGCTGCTCGTCCCTGCCGACGACGGCGGGCTGTACGCCGTGCAGGCCGGCGCCGTCACCGTGGAGCCGCAGGTGTCGCTGGACCTGACCCGGCCCGTGGCGCGGGTCGTCCTCGACGGGGCGCCCGGGCAGCGGGTGGGCGAGGCCGAGCCCGCCGTACGGCGCGCCCTGCGCGCGGCGGCCGGGCTGCTGGCGTCGGAGCAACTGGGCCTGGCCGACCGGTCGCTGACCGAGACCGTGCGCTACCTGAAGGAGCGCAAGCAGTTCAACCGGCCGGTCGGCGGGTTCCAGGCGCTCAAGCACCGGCTCGCCCGGCTGTGGCTGGAGGTCGTCCACCTGCGGGCCGCCGCACGCGGCGCGGCGGACGCGCTGGCCACCGGCGTGGACGTGGACGTGGCGGTCGCGGTGGCCCAGGCGTACGCCGCGCCGGTGGCGGTGCGGGCCGCCGAGGAGGCGCTGCAACTGCACGGCGGCATCGGCATGACCTGGGAGCACCCGGCACACCTGTACCTGAAGCGCGCCAAGGCGGACTCCCTCGCGTACGGCACCGCGGGCGCCCACCGCGCCACGCTCGCCGCACTGGTGGACCTCCAGGCCCCCTGACGCGGGGAAAGCCCGGCCGACGCGCGCGGGAACCCGGCGCGAAGCCCGCCCCACCAGGGGCGGGCTTTTCGGTGCCGGCGCGCCGGTGAAGTGAACTCATGGCGGCGCTCCGGCCAACTCACGCGCCATGCCCTGCCTGCCGGGCCTGACGGAACCTCATACTTCCCCCGTCCCGCCCTCGCCCGACCGGGACCCCCCAGGTTCCGACCCGCCCCACCAGGGAGGCAGACCATGGCCCTCACCACCCGCCGCAGAGCCCTCACCACCCTCGGTGCCGCCTTCGCCGGCGCCGTCGCCCTGCCCGGCGCCAGCGCGCTGGCGGACGACCGCGGGCGCTCCCCGCGGCCGCTGTGGCGCGCCCACGCGCACAACGACTACGAGCATCCCCGGCCGCTCCTCGACGCCCTCGACCACCGCTTCGGCAGCGTCGAGGCCGACATCTACCTCGTGGGCGACCAGCTCCTCGTCGCCCACGACCCCGAGGACCTCGACCCCGCCCGCACCCTGGAGTCCCTCTACCTCGACACCCTCGCGGCCCGCGTCAGGGCCAACCGCGGGTCGGTGTACCGCGGTCACCGCGGGTCGCTCCAGCTGCTGATCGACCTCAAGACCGAGGGCGCCTCGACCTACCTCGAACTCGACCGGCATCTGCGCCGCTACCGCCACCTGTTCACGACGTACGCCCACGGCAGGGTCCTGCCCGGACCGGTCACCGCCGTCGTCTCCGGCGACCGGGCGGCGCGCGTGCCGATGGAGGCGCAGACGGTGCGCCGCGCCTTCTACGACGGCCGGCTGGCCGACCTCGGCAGCGCGGCGCCCGCCTCCTTCGTTCCGCTGATCAGCGACAACTGGACGCTGAACTTCACCTGGCGGGGCGCCGGCACGTTCCCGGCGGCCGAGCGGCAGAAGCTGCACGGCATCACCCGGGCGGCGCACGCGCGCGGGCAGAAGGTGCGGTTCTGGGCGACGCCGGACGTGGCCGGGCCCGAGCGGGACGCGCTGTGGGCCGAACTGCTCGCCGCCGACGTGGACTTCGTCAACACCGACGACCTGCTCGGGCTGGCAGCGTTCCTGGACGCCCACGAGCGGGCGTAGCCACCCTCCCGCGCCCGCCGGGTCCACGGACACCACACGTTCGGAGGACAGGTCAGCCGCCCGGAGGAACCCTCCGCTACGCCACACTTGCGGCCGAACGCCGCGAAGCGGACGTGGCGGAGGAGGTTGACGATGGCCATTTCCATCTCTGTGGTGCTGCTGCTGTTCATCCTGGCGGTGATCTTCGTGCGCAACGGCGGGCTGAAGCCCACGCACGCGATCGTCTGCCTCCTGCTCGGCTTCTACCTCGCGGGTTCGAGCATCGCCCCGACCATCCACAGCGGCCTCACGGCCACGGCCGACATGGTGAGCGGCCTGAGACCGTGACGCGCCGACGGGCGCTGTCAAACGCTGCCCATGTGGCACGGCCGGGGCGGGCGGCCGAGGATGGAAGCGGCGTACGGCCCGGCCGACCCGGCGTGAGCGACGACGCCCGCCGGGGCACTCGGCCCGCTGCCGCCGGGAGCGGCGGGCACCAGGGCCTCAGCGGCGGAAGGAAGGGCGAGCCGGTGACGACGACGACGTTCTCCGCCCTGCCCCCCGTACGACCGGCCCGGACCGGCGGCCCCGAGGAGGCCGCCCTGACCCGGTACGTCAGCGGCGGCACGGCGATCGACCTGGGGGGCCGCACCGACGCGCGGCGGCTGTCCGGCGTGCTGCGGGCCGCCGACGCGGTGGTGGCCGGGACCGGTGGCGCGGTCCACCTCGCCGCGGCCAACGGCACGCCGGTCGTCTCGCTCGTCCCCCCCGCCGCCACGGCCCGGACACCGGGGCCCGCACGGCGTACCGGCGGTCCTGCCCGGCCGGGACGACGCCACCGCACAGGACGTGACGAGTGCCGTGCGGAAACTGGTCACCGCGTGACGCGCGCCGCCCCTTGGCACCCGTCCCCCCGCGAAGAGGAGTTCCCGTGGCCGAAGCCGTCACCTCCCGGCCCGGCGTGAACGGCCGGCACTCCGGGCGGGTCACCGTCGCGGTGATCACCCGTGACCGGTGCCGGAGCGTGCTGCGCACCCTGGACCGGCTGGCCGAGCTGCCCGAACGCCCCGAGGTCGTCGTCGTGGACAACGGCTCCGTGGACGGGACGGTGGCGGCCGTCCGGCGGCACCCGGCGGGCGCGCGGGTCCTGGCCGCCGGGCGCAACACGGGCGCGCTCGGCCGCAACATCGCGGTACGGCACGCCACCACGCCCTACGTGGCCTTCAGCGACGACGACTCCTGGTGGGCGCCGGGCGCCCTGGAGACCGCCGCCGACCTGCTGGACGCCCACCCCCGCCTCGGCCTGCTGGCCGCCCGGGCAGTGGTCGGGCCCCAGGCCGCCGAGGATCCGCTGAACGCCGTCCTCGCCGGCTCGCCGCTGCCGCCCGCCGCCGACCTGCCCGGCCGGCCGGTCCTCGGCTTCCTGGCGTGCGCGGCCGTGGTCCGGCGCCGGGCCTTCCTGGAGGCCGGCGGCTACCATCCGGTGCTCTTCTTCGGCGGCGAGGAGACCCTCCTCGCCTACGACCTGGCGGCCCGGGGCTGGGGCGTGACCCACGTGCCCGCGGTGACGGCCGTGCACCACCCCGACCCGGGCGAGCGCCCCGGCCGCTCGGCGGTGCAGCTGCGCAACGCCCTGCTCACCGCCTGGCTGCGCCGCCCCGTCCCGGTCGCCCTGCGGCACACCGCCGGGCTGGGCGCGGCCGCGGGCCGCGGCGAGCGGGAGGCCGCGACGGCCCTGCGCGGCGCGCTCGCCCGGCTCCCCGCGGCACTGCGCCGCCGCGAGCGGCTCCCCGACCGCGTCGAACACGCGGCCCGGCTGCTGGACCGGGCGGCCCCGTGACCGGCGCCCACACCGAAGGAGCGCACATGGCGCACGACACCTCTCCGGCCCGCCGGACACACCCCCGCCCCGGCGACCGGCCCGCGGCCGGCCCGCGCCCGGACACCCGGACGACGGTCGTGGTGATCACCTGGAACCGCCGCGCCGAGCTGCTGCGCACCCTGCGCACCCTGCGCGACCTCCCCGAGCGGCCCCGGGTCGTGGTCACCGACAACGGCTCCGGCGACGGCACCGCCGAAGCCGTCGCCCGGGAGTTCCCGGAGGTCCTGCTGCTGTGCCCGGGACGGAACCTGGGCGCCGTGGGGCGCAATCTCGCCGTCCGGCACGTGCGGACCCCGTACGTGGCCTTCTGCGACGACGACACCTGGTGGGAGCCGGGCTCGCTGCGGCGGGCGGCGGACCTGCTGGACGCGCGTCCGGCGCCGGTGGCCGTCACGGCGCGCATCGTCGTCGAGCCCTCGGGGGAGGAGGACCCCGTCGTCGCGGAACTGCGCGACTCGCCCCTCACCGGTCCGGACTGGCTGCCCGGCCCGGCGCTCGGCTCGTTCCTCGCCGCCGCGACGGTGATGCGCACCGACGCCTTCCGGGAGGCGGGCGGCTTCCACGCCGGGCTCTGGCTCGGCGGGGAGGAGGAGCTGCTGGCCACCGACCTGCTGCGGCGCGGTCACTGGCTGTGCTACGTCCCGGAACTGACCATCCACCACGCCGCGTCGACGGTCCGCGACAGCACCGCCCGGCGGGTGCTCGGCCTGCGCAACACCCTGTGGTTCACCTGGCTGCGCCGCCCCTGGCGGTCGGCCCTGCGCCGCACCGGGTACCTGATGCGCACCGTGCCGCGGGACCGCGCGTCCGCGCGGGCCTTCGCGCTGGCGGCGGCGGGGCTGCCCTGGGTGCTCAGGCAGCGCGATCCCGTCCCCGCCGACCTGGAGGCGCGCCTGGTGGCGCTGGAGCGGGCGCGCCGGACCTCACCGGCGCGCAGGTACGTCGGCTGACGCCGCGCGCACGCCGGGTGCCTGCGCCGGTCGCCTGCATCGGTTGCCTGCGCCGGTCGCCTTCGTCGGTCCCGGCAGGCCGCACGGGCCGGCGGCGGCCGCACACGCGGGGCGGCGGCCGGGTGCGAGGCCCGGCCGCCGCCCGTCGGGCCGTGGTGTCACTCGTTCTGGAAGACGGCCTTGCTGACCTCGGCGGGATTCTCGTACCGCTTCTTGCCGAGGTGCTCGATCCGCTCGGTGACCTCCTTGGACGCGTGGTTGTCCCGGGCGACCTTGACCAGTTGGTCGCGGTCGGCCGGGTACTCCGCGCCGGACAGGGCCTTCTGCAGATCCGGAGGGCTGATACCCGCCATGATTCCTCCACGTTGGTGAGGTTTCGGCTCCCCGCGTTCCCGTGACGTGTGTCGCATAACGCGATCGGCGCCGGAACCTGTGAGCAAGTGCACAGGCGGGAGCGAATCCGCAGGTGCGCCCGCCCACCACCCTTTGTGGATCTTTCCGGCCGGGGGCGGGCGGTCCCGGAGCGGAAGTCCCGTCTGCCACGATGGGCGGCGCCCAGATCCAGGTGGAGCGACCGCGCAGCGCAGCCGTGTTCCGAGCTCGGCCGGATTGACCCGACCGCTCCCGCGCACCCGCGGCCCTGCCTCCGAGTACTCCTGTGCCTTCCTCTCCCGCTTCACCCGTGCCCGCCGCCGGCTCCCGTTCGCCGTGGCGGTCCCTGCGCTACCGCAGCATGCGCTGGTGGTCCCTGGCCAACTTCGTCTCCAACGCCGGCACCTGGATGCAGCTCACGGTGCAGAACCTGCTCGTGCTGGAGATCACCGGCTCGGCCGCCGCCACCGGCCTGTCCGTGTCCGTGCAGGCCGCGCCCGCGCTGCTGGTGAGCCTCGCCGGCGGTGCCGCCGTCGACCGCTGGCCCCGCAAGCTCACCGCCCTCGTCAGCCAGGCGCTGCTCGGCGCGGTCGCCCTGGTGACGGCCACCCTGGTGGCGGCCGACCGGCTCGACCTGACCGTCCTGCTGGTGCTGGCCGCCGTCACCGGCACCGTCGCCACCGTCGACGGGCCCGCCTGCGCCCTGCTCGGCAACGACCTCGTGCGCACCGAGGACGTGCCCTCCGCCATCGGGGTGGGTTCGCTGGTGCACAGTGCCGGCCGGCTCGCCGGCACCGCCTTCGCCGGTGTCGCCGTGGGCCTCCTCGGCACGGCCGCCGCCTACGCGGCCAACGGGCTGTCGTTCCTCTTCGTCGCCTCCGTCATCCCCTTCCTGCGCCCCGTCGCCGGAGCGGTCCGTCCCGCCGGGCCCGCCCGGCGGGACGCGGCGGCGCGGCGGGCGGCCGCGCCGGACCTGACCGTGCGGCAGGGCCTCGCCTACTTCGCGCGCCGTCCCCGGCTCGTCGCGCTCGCCGGCATCACCGGGATCAGCGCCGTCTTCGGCCGGAACTACGGCCTCACCCTGGCCGTCCTCGTCACCGGCCCGCTCGCGGCCGGCGCCGGAGCCTTCGGCACCGTCTCCACCGTCCTCGCCGTCGGCGGCATCGTCGGCGCGGTGCTGGGCGCGCGGCTGCGCAAGCCGTCCGTACGGCTGGTGGCCGCCCTGGCCGCCACCGGCGCGCTGCTCCAGGCGGCGGCGGGGCTGTCGCCGTCGATCGCCGTCCTGCTGGTGCTGGTGCTGCCCATGGCCGTCGTGGAGTCCGTCTCCGACACCGCCGGCACGACCGTGCTGCAGACCGACCCGCCCGCCCACATGCGCGGTCGCGTGCTCGGCGTCTGGGGCAGCATCAGCACCGGCTGGGGACTGGCCGGGCCGCCGCTGCTGGGCCTGCTGATGGAACTCGCCGGGGCGCGGGGCGCCCTGGTGACCGGCGGCCTGGTCATCGCCGGTGCCCTGGGAGCGGGCCACCTGCTGAGGGAACGCCGTACGGCGAGGCCCGTGCCGCTGCGGACCGGCGAGCGCGCGGGCGCGGCACCGCAGCCGGCGCTGAGCACGGCCGCCTGACGCCGGGACGCACACGAGGTCCGCGGCCCCGGCGGGCGCACCGGCACCGGCCTGCCGGAGCCGGTGTACTCGGCCTGTGTACGTCGGCGCAGACGGCCTGCCGGTGCCGGGGTACACGGCCTACCGCGACAGAGGACGCGGCGCACGGCCTCACCGGCGTACCGGCCGGGGTGGCGTGCCCGTTCTCAGCGGCGTACCGGCCGGGGTGGCGTGCCCGTTCTCAGCGGCGTAGCGGGCTGGTTGGCGTGCCCGTTCTCAGCGGCGTACCGGCCTGGGCGGCGCACGCGGTCTCAGCGGCGTACGGATCCGAGGGCCGGCGCGGGGTCCGGGGCGCCGTCCGTCACCGCCCGCACCTCCGCGACGACCTCCGCCACGCCGATCCGCAGCAGCCGGGCGTCCGGGACCCGGCCGTGGGCGTCGCCCGGGCGGGCCGTGGCGTCCTCGCCGGGATGCCACAGCACCCGGTGGCGCGAGTCGGGCGGCGGGCCCCACAGCCGCGGGGCGACCGGGCCGAAGAGGACGACCGAGGGCGTGCCCAGCGCCGTGGCCAGATGCGCCAGTCCGGTGTCGCCGACGACCACGCAGCGGGCCCCGGCGACGAGCGCGGCCAGCCGGTCGAACGGCACGTCACCGGCGCCGCCGAGGACCGACCCCGGTGGCAGCCCGGCCGCCGCCGCCACGTGCCCGGCCAGCGCGCCCTCGCCCGCCCCGGCGGTCACCACGACGTCGTGACCGGACCGGCGCAGCTCCCGGGCGACCGCCGCGAAGCGCTCCTTCGGCCAGCGGCGGGCGGGCGCGTCGGCGCCCGGGTGCACGACCACGGCGCCCGGCGCGGGGGAGGGGGCCGACGGCGCCGGGATGCGCAGGTCGAGCGGGTCGGCCGGGACGCCGTACCAGCGCAGCAGCCGGCACCAGCGGTCCCGCTCGTGCTCGTCCTCCCGCCAGCCGGGGCCGGTGATGCCGGGCGTGTCCGGGTGGGCGTAGGCGAACAGGCGGCGCGGGCCCAGCCGGTGCAGCAGCAGGTGGCTGAGCGGGCCGTTGCCGTGCAGGTCGACGGCGAGGCCGGGCGCGGGCCCCGGCCAGGCCAGCTCGGCGGGCACCTCCCGGCCCGGGGCGGACGTGGGCAGCAGCCGGTCCACCAGGCCGGTGGCGGCGACCGCCCCGGACAGCCGGTCCGGTGCGGCCAGCACCAGCTCGTGGCCGGGGAGGTGCCGGCGCAGCGCCCGCAGCGCGGGCACCGCGGTCAGCAGATCGCCCAGGCCGAGCGCCCGCAGCACCAGCGTCCGGGGGGCCGTGGCCGGGGCGGTCACGGGGCGGCGGCCCGGGCCGCGCGGCGGGCCAGCACGGTCGTGGAGCGGCCGTCCAGGTAGGGCAGGACCACGGCCTGCCCGCCCCACGCCCGCAGCGTCCCGGCCTCGGGCAGGTCCTGCACGGAGTAGTCGCCGCCCTTCACCCACACGTCGGGGCGCAGCCGGGCGAGCAGTTCCTCCGGGGTGTCCTCGTCGAAGACGGCGACCGCGTCGACGCTGCCGAGGGCCTGGAGGACGCGGACCCGGTCCGCCACCGGGTTCAGCGGCCGTCCCGGGCCCTTGAGACGGGCCACCGAGGCGTCCGAGTTGACGCACACGATCAGGCAGTCGCCGATGCCGCGGGCGCTGTCGAGCAGGCCCACATGGCCGGCGTGCAGCAGGTCGAAGCAGCCGCCGGTGGCCACGACGGTGCCGCCGCGCCCCCGGACCTGCTCGGCCAGCGCGAAGGGGTCGGTGACCGGCGCGGCGGGCGCGGCGGCGGCGGGCGTGCTCCGCCACAGCGCCGGGTTGCCGGCCCCGCCCTCCGACACGAACGCGGCCGCTTCGGCCACCGCCCGTTGCAGGGCCTCCTCGGGCAGCGCCCCGTCCGCCAGCGCGGACGCGGTGGTGGCGGCGAAGCAGTCACCCGCGCCGCACGGGTCCCCGGTGGCCCGGAACGGCGGCGGGATCAGCATCGGGGCGCCGTCGCCCGGCCGGGCCAGCAGCACCCCGCGGTCGCCGAGCGTCACCGCGACGCCCGCGGCCTGCCAGCGCTCGGCGAGGGTGACCCCGCGTTCGGCGTGCGCGCGCAGCGAGTCGCCGGAGCCGCCGGGGGCGTGCTCGGCGGGGCAGAGCCCGCGCGCCTCCGCCGCGTTCGGCGTGACCAGCCGCGTACCCGGGACGGGCTCCTCGCCCTTGAGGTGCGGGTCCCACACCAGCGGCGTGCGCGGGACGACCGCGGCCAGGTGCTGCCGGACCGCCCGCACCGTGTGCCGCCCGTAGTCGGCGACGAGCACGGCGTGGGCCTCGGTGAGCGCCTCCCGCACCGCGCCGTCGGGTTCCCCCGGGGTGCCGCCGCCCCGGTCGATGCGCACCAGCGGGCGCCCGCCCGCCAGTACCCGTGTCTTCACCGGCAGGCTGCCGGTCAGCGGGATCTCCACCAGCCGGACCCGGCCGCGCAGCTCCCGGCGGACCGCCTCGCTGGCGTCGTCGTCGCCGAGCGCGGTCACCAGGACCACCTCGCGCCCGCCCCGGGCGGCCAGCGCGGCGGCCAGCCCGGCCCCGCCGGGATGCGTGCGGTCCTGGGTGACGTCGACGACCGGGGCGGGCGCGTCGGGGGCCAGCCGGGTGGCGACGCCCTCGATGTCCTCGTCCAGCAGCACGTCACCGACGACCACCAGCGGCTCGGGCCCGGTCACGACGCCCTCCGGTGGGCGGTGACGGCGCGGGACGCGGCACGGGGGGCGAGGGCCGCGTCGAACGCCTCGCACAGCAGGTGAACGGCGACCAGGTGGGCCTCCTGGACGGTGGCCGTGGTGTCGGCGTCGATGCACAGCGCCTCGTCGGCGGCCTCGGCCAGCGGGTTGGGCCGCGGTCCGGTCATCGCCCAGACCCGCAGGCCCGCCGAACGGCCGGTCACGGCCGCGCTGATCAGGTTGGCGCTGCGGCCGGAGGTGGACAGCAGCACCAGCACGTCCCCGGGCCGGCCGTGGGCGGCCACCTGGCGGGCGTACACCTGGTCGAAGCCGTAGTCGTTGCCGAGCGCGGTGAGGCTGGAGGTCTCGGCGTGCAGCGAGATGGCCGAGTAGGCGGGCCGCTCCCGGCGGTAGCGGCCCACGAGTTCGGCGGTCAGGTGCTGGGCCTGGGCGGCGCTGCCGCCGTTGCCCGCGGCCAGCAGGCGGCCGCCGGAGGGCAGGACGGCGGCGAGCCTGCCGCCCCAGTCGGCTATCCGGCCGAGCCCGTCCCGGCGCAGCCGGACCAGCGCCTGCTCCAGGGACCGGCAGTGGCCCCGGGCGGCCTCCAGCGCGGCCGGGGCGGCGGACACGGGTGACGCGGGGGACACGGGGGAGGGCGAGGCTGGTGAGGGGGACGTGGCGGACGTGGGGGACGGGGACGCCGGGGGCGCGGGGGACGGGGACGCGGAGGACGCGGGGGACGGGGACGCGGGTGACGCGGGGGTCACGGAAAATTCGCTCATGCTGGTCGGGCGTACCGCGTCACACGGGACGGCGGCCGGACCCGCACCTCCTTCGGACGTCGGTGCAGTGCGGTGGGTCGGAACGCTGTCGAGGCCGGGTGGGTGCCCGGACCGGCGGGCGTGGACGGCTCACACCACCTCCGTCACGGAGTGGCGGGCGTCCAGGACGGCGCAGTACGCCGCCTCCGTCTCGGCCGCGACGCGGTTCCAGCCGTAGCGGCGCAGCACCCGGCGGCGGCCGGCCGCGCCGCACGCCTCCCGCGCCTCGGGCCGGGCGAGCAGGCCGGCGGCGGCCCCGGCGAGCGCCTCGGGGTCGCGGGGCGGCACCAGTCGTCCGGTGGCCGGATCGGCGACGGTGTCCAGGTGGCCGCCCACCGCGCTGGCGACGACCGGCCGGCCGCAGGCCATCGCCTCCAGCGGCACGATGCCGAAGGGCTCGTAGTCGGCCGGGCACAGCACCACGTCGGCGCCGCGCAGCAGCGCGGGCACCTGACGGCTGGGCACCCCGCCGGTGAAGTGGACCCGGTCGGCGACCCCGGCGCGCCGGGCCAGCGCCCGTAGGCGCCGTACCTCCGGATCCCGGTCGAGCCGGTCCGGGGGCGGGCCGCCGACGACGAGGAGTTCGGTGTCCGGCAGCCGGGTCAGCGCGGCGACGGAGACCTCGGCTCCCTTGCGGGGGACCAGCCGGCCCAGCTGGAGCAGCCGGTAGCGCCGGGTGCGGCGCCTGGCGGCCGGTCCCCGGGGGGTGAACAGCCCGGTGTCCACCCCGCAGGGCACCACGCTGACCTTGTCGGCGGGGATGCCCATCCGGGACAGCTCGGCGACCTCGTCGCGGCAGGTGGCGACGACCCGGTCGCAGCCCAGGCCGACGTCCGTCTCGTGGCCGATCCGCTGCGGCGGACTGGTGTCCGCGAGCTGCTGGTGCCGCCTCTTGACCGTGCCCAGCGCGTGGTAGGTGTGCAGCAGGGGCAGGTCCAGCGCGCGCGCCGCGCGCAGCGAGGCGAGTCCCGACATCCAGAAATGCGAGTGCACGACGTCGGGCGGCCGGGCCCGCCAGACGCGGGTCAGATGCCGGGCGAAGTCGTCCATGTGGGGCAGCAGTTCGTCCTTGGGCAGGGCCCGCGCGGGTCCCGCCGGCACGTGGTGCACCGTCACGCCGTCACGCAGGGGCACGGTGTCGGGCAGGTCGGGGTCGTCGCGCCGGGTGTACACGGTCACCTGGTGGCCGCGGTCGGCCAGCGCGCTCGCGAGGCAGGCGACGTGGACGTTCTGCCCGCCCGCGTCGACCCCGCCCAGCGCGGCCAGCGGGCTCGCGTGCTCGGAGACGAGCGCGACGGAGAGCGGGCCCGGCCCGTCGCCGTCGACGTGGGTGTGCGGCAGGGATCCGACCGATGACGTCATGAGCGCACCTCCGTCAGCAGGCGCTCCCAGTCGTCCAGGAAGCGCTTGAGCCCGTAGCGTTCGAGGGCCGCCCGGCGCGCGCGGGCGCCGTCCTCGGCGGCGGCCTCGGGATCCTCCAGGTAGCGCCGGGCGGCCCGGGCCAGTACCTCGGGGCGGGTGGACAGCGTGCCCGCGTCCGGCGGGATCGCCTCGACCGCCTCCGTGGTGGCGAGCGCCACGACCGGCATGCCCAGGTGCATCGCCTCCAGCAGCGCCAGGCCGAGCGAGGTCCAGCGCACCGGGTGCAGGTACAGCCGGCGTTCGGCCATGGCCGCGTGCAGTCCGCTCTGCGGCAGGTCGGCGCTGCGGCAGCGCTCCTCGGGCAGGCCGAGGTGGTCGGCGAGGCCCTCGGTGCGCATGCCGAAGACGTCCAGCGGCGCGGCGCGGGCCAGTCCGGGCAGCAGGTCGGTGCCCGTGTGACGGCCGCGCCGCACCGGATCGTTGACGACGACGGCCGCGCGGGGGAGGCGGCCGGTGTACTGGTGGCCCGGGTCGACGATGCCGTGCTCGACCACCTCGGTGCGGGTGCTGCCGCAGTCCCAGAACAGGCGGTTGAACGGCGTGACGTGCACCAGCGTCAGGTCGTCGCGGTCGGCGAACGGGTGCCGGGTCGAGGGGACGTCGCCGTCCGGCGCGTTGTGCTCCAGGTAGACGGCGGGCAGGTCGCGGCCGGGACGTCGGCCGCCCAGCCAGCGTTGGGCCAGCTCCAGCTCGTGCGGGCGCTGCAGGACCACCAGGTCCACCTGCGCGTCCCGCAGCTGGGCGGGGGTCAGCTCGCGCACCGAGGACGGCCAGGAGAAGGTGCGGGCCCGGCCCAGGCCGTCCGCGTCGCGGTCCGGGGTGACGGGAACGAGGTAGGTGTGGGGCCCCTGGACGAACGCCGTCGTCCAGGAGCCGTGCACATGCCACAGCAGGATGTTCATGTGGTCGCTCCTCGTTCCGTCTCGGCCCTGCCGCCCGGTCGGCACGGGGCGGCCGGCGTGGCCGGCCGGGGCGACGGGCCCTGATCCATCACGGGATCCGTCCGCTTTGTCTCTCTTGTCTGATGGAAATTATTCATCCCAACCGGCTGGCTGGCGCAGAGCGCGGTCACGGCGGCCAGCACCTCCGCGTCCCCGATCCCGTCGAGGCAGGGATGGCCCGGCGTGGGGCAGGTCCGGGCCCTGGTGCCCGCGCAGGGCGCCTCCTGGTCCCCCAGCAGCACATGCGGGACGCCGTACGGCCGCCAGCGCTCGGCCGGTACCACCGGCGCGAACAGGGACACCACCGGAGTGCCGACGGCGGCGGCCAGATGCGCCGGCCCGGTGTTGCCGACCACCGCGGCCCGCGCCCCGGCGAGCACGCCGGCCAGTTGCTCCAGAT
Organism: Streptomyces cinereospinus; assembly: GCF_042430725.1. Taxonomy (NCBI): domain Bacteria; kingdom Bacillati; phylum Actinomycetota; class Actinomycetes; order Kitasatosporales; family Streptomycetaceae; genus Streptomyces; species Streptomyces cinereospinus. The sequence goes on from NZ_JBHMCY010000008.1 coordinate 85,234, forward strand.
GGGTGACACCGCCCAGGTCCAGGGCGTGTGCCCCGGCCACCCGGGCCGTCAGCTCCCGTTCCCCCGCCCCCCCGGTGACGACGACGCGGTACCCGGCCGCCGCCAGCGCCGCCGCGGCCCGGACCGCCCGCTCACGGCTCCACGCCCGCGCGGGCACGGCGGCGCCGGGATGCAGCACCACGTACGGCTCGGGGCCGGTCAGCCGGGTCATGTCCGGCGGCGGCGTGACGCGCAGTGCGCCGTTGTCGCCCGGCGGCAGGGCGAACCCCGCGTCCCGGGCCAGGTCCAGGGCCGCCAGCACCTCGTGCCGGTGCGGCTGCCGGTGGTGGCGCAGGTCGAGCAGGGCGCCCGGATAGTCCTCGCTGTCGGCGGCCGTCCAGCCGACCCCCGCCAGCTTCAGCAGCAGCGCCGCCGGCAGCGGGCTCTGGTGGTACGACACCAGCACCAGCGCCCGGTCGAAGCGGCGGGCCGTCAGCGTGTCGAGCAGTTCCCGGGTGGCCCGCCGGGAGACCGGCGCCGGATCCAGGCCCGTCCAGGGCGCGTCGTGCACCAGGACCTCGTCGACGCCCGGCAGCAGGCGTGCCGCGCCCGCCCCCTGCGGCCCGCACAGCAGCGCCGTGTACGACGAACCGGCGGCCACGGCCCGCACGGCGGGCCCGGCCAGCAGGACGTCACCGGCGCTGTCGAGGCGTACGACCAGCGAACGGGGCAGGGTCGGGGAATCGGCCGTCATGACTCTCCCGGGACGGGAACGCGGACGGGGGCGGGCGCCCGGGACAGGGCGGTACGGACCGCCGCGCGCAGGTCCGGGGCGGTGACCTCGGCGCGGGCGGTCTCCTCCGGGCGGGTCACCGGGGTCGGCACCAGCACACCCCGGGCGCCGGCGGCGCGGGCCGCGGCCACGTCGGCGCCGATGTCGCCGATGACGACCGTGCGCTCCACCGGGACGCCGAGCCGCGCGCACGCCGCGAGCACCAGTCCCGGCGCCGGTTTGCGGCAGCCGCAGCCGTCGTCCGGGCCGTGCGGACAGACCGCCCACACCCCGAACGGGCCGAGCAGCTCCTCCACCCGCCGCCGCACGGCCGCGACCTGACGGTAGGTCAGCAGACCGCGGGCGACGCCGGACTGGTTGCTCACCACACCGACCGGGATGCCGCGGTCCCGGACCGCGTCGACGGCCTCCCGCGCCGTCGGCATCGGCACCACCCGTGCCGGGTCGCCGTTGTAGGGGACGTCGACGACCAGGGTGCCGTCGCGGTCGAACAGGACGGCTGCCGGGAGGGCGGGGGGCAGGGGCGGGCGGGGGCCGGCGCACCGCGCGGGACCGTCGAACAGCCACGGGCGGCGCGGCTCGCGGGGTGCCGTGAGCCGTGTCATGAGGGCACCCGCTCCCGGTCCGGCGCCCGCGAGGGACGCGGCGGCTCACCGGGCTCGTGCGCGGTGGCGGGCGGCGTGTGCCGGTGGACGGCCTGTCCGCGCAGCCAGTGCCAGACGGCGGCGGGCGGGATGGCGACGCTGGTCAGCGCCATCGTGGCGATCTCGTCCCGGGTGCGCGGCCCGGGCAGGATCCGGGCCAGCGCGAACTCGGCCGTCCCGGCCAGCCACAGCCCGGCGCACGCGCCGGCCGCCCGGCGCCGGCCCGCGGCGGCGCAGGCCAGGGCCGTCACCGCCGCCCCGGTCACCACCGCGTCCAGCGCGAGCCGCCCCCGCGGCGCCCCGGCCCGGCGCCACCAGGTCCGGCCGTGCAGCCGGGTCATCAGCACGTCGTCCGCGTTGCCCGCCTGGAGCCGGACCGAGACCCAGCGGTCGGCGGGCCGTACCGGATGCGTCGTACGGCGGTGGCCGGCCGCCACCGCCCAGCCGGCCGCGATCACCCGCAGTGCGAGGTCGGCGTCCTCCCGGAAGGCGCGCCGGAAGCGTTCGTCGAAGCCGCCGACCGCCTCCAGGGCCGCCCTCCGGTAGGCCATGTCGGCGGTGATCCAGCGGGCGGTGGCCAGCCCGGCGGTGTTGCGCTCCCAGTCGGTGGGCCGGCGGTCCGGCGGCAGCGGGACGTCGATCCGCGCGGTGACGGCGCCCGTCCGGTACGCCGCCCCGGCCAGGTCGAGCGCGAGGTCCTCGCCCCAGGAGGGGCTGGGCACCACATCGTCGTCGAGGAAGACGACCCAGGGCACGCCTGCGGCCGCCCGCCACCCGGCGTTGCGGGCGGCGGCCGGGCCGCGGGCGCCGCCCCGGACGACGGTGGTGAGCGGGCGCAACACCTCGGGGACCGCTTCCGCCGGCGCGTCCGCCGGGGCGCCCGGGCGGTCGTCGACGAGGACCACCCGCACCGGACGGGGGCCGCCCGACCGGGCCAGGGCGCGCAGGCATACGGCAAGGCTCGGACGGCCCAGGGTGGGGATCACCACCGCGTAGGCGTCGTCGGCGTACGCGGTGTCCACCGGCGGTGCTGCCTCGGTCATCGGGGCCTCCCGGGGGTGCGGTGCGTCAAGGAGTTAGGTTGTGCCTGATGTGGCCAAGGTGCCTGATGTGGCCAATGTGCCTGGTGTGGCCGAGATGCCTGATGTGGCTGAGGTGCCTGATGTGGCCAAGGTTCCTCATGTACCTGTGCCTGCTGGTCGGCCGTTCGGGGTGGCATCACGGCCTCCCACCGCCGGCGGCCCGGAAGAAGTCGCCGCGCCGGATCGCGTACGGGCCGATGGCGAGCAGGTCGACCGGCGAGGAGCCGAAGCACTCCAGGGCGTCGCGCGGATCGTCGACCATCGGCCGGCCGGCCGTGTTGAGGCTGGTGTTGACCACCACCGGCAGCCCGGTCCGCCGCTCGAACGCGCCCAGCATGCGGGCGACCAGCGGCTCCCGCTCCGGGTCCACGGTCTGGATGCGGGCCGTGCCGTCGACGTGCACCACGGCCGGGATGCGCTCGCGCCAGGACTCGGTCACGTCGTGCACGAACAGCATGTAGGGGCTGGGCAGCGGTCCGTCGAAGATCTCGGCGGCGCGGTCGGCCAGCACCATCGGCGCCACCGGCCGGAACTGCTCACGCCCCTTGACGTCGTTCAGCCGTTCGAGGTTGCCCGCGTGCCCGGGGTGCGCCAGCAGCGAGCGGTGGCCGAGCGCGCGGGGACCGAACTCGGAACGTCCCTGGAACCAGGCGACGATCCCGTTGTCCGCGAGGGCCTCGGCCACCGTCTCCGCGATGTCCACCGGCCGCTCGAACGGCACGGCCGCCGTCTTCAGCCACGCGCCCAGCTCCGCGTCGGACCAGTCGCGCCCCAGGTCGGCGCCCGTCATCGGCTCCGGCGCGCCGCCCGTCTCCGCCGCCAGCAGCAGCGCGCCGCCCAGCGCGGTGCCGGCGTCACCGGCCGCCGGCTGCACCCACACCCGCGAGAAAGGACCCTCACGGGCGATACGGGAGTTGGCGACGCAGTTCAGCGCGACCCCGCCGGCCAGGGTGAGCACGCTGTGGCGGGTCCGTCCGTGCAGCCAGCGCACCAGGTCGAGCAGTGTCTCCTCCAGCACGGCCTGCGCGCTCGCGGCCACGTCCGCGTGCTCCTGCGTCCACGGCTCCTCCGCGCCGCGCGGCGGGCAGAACTCGTGCCAGGGGACGCCGCCGGCGTGGAACCCGCCGTCCCCGGTGGGGTACACGTACCGGCGCAGCTCGGCCGGCATCCGGGGGCGGCCGTGCGAGGCGAGGGCCATCACCTTGAACTCGTCCGAGGAGCGCAGGAAGCCCAGGTGGTCGGTCAGTTCCTCGTAGACCAGGCCCAGGGAGTGCGGCAGCTCCTGCGCGTACAGCGCCTCCAGCCGGTCGCCGACCCGCCGCGCCGCCAGATGCGAGGCGCGTTCCCCCCGGCCGTCCAGGACCAGTACGGAGGAGTCGCCGGCGCCGGGGGCGGCGAAGGCGCTGGACGCGGCGTGCGCCATGTGGTGCGGGACGAAGCGGACCTTGGCGGCGTCCAGACCCGGCAGCGCGGTCGCCAGGAAGCCGGGGGCCTCGCGGGCGTACGTCTGCCGCAGGTGGTCCCAGGGATCGTCCAGGCCCATCTCCTCGGCGGGCCGGGCGAGCCGCGGGTCGTAGGAGTAGGCGACCGCGTCGAGGTCCTGCGGGCGCAGGCCGGCCCGCCGCAGACACCACGCGGCGGCCTTCTCCGGCAGCTCCCAGGCGGAGAACGGCACCGGCCGCTTGCCGTGCTTGCGGCGGGAGAACCGCTCCTCCTCGGCGGCGGCCACGGTACGGCCGTCGATCACGAGGGCGGCGGCGGGGTCGTGGAAGAGGGCGTTGATTCCGAGGATGCGCATGAGGGTCCCGGGGAGTATGCGGTGGGGTGGGTGGGCGGAGCTCCGTTAGGGGCGTCCGCCCGGGTGGGCGGGTCAGCGCTGTGGGCTGCCCTGGGCGGCCCGGTCTTCGCGGGCCGAGGCGCGGAACCAGTCGATCGTGCGGCGCAGGCCTTCCTCCGCGTCCACCTCCGGCTCCCAGCCGAGCTTGTCGCGGGCCAGCGTGATGTCCGGGCAGCGGACCGCCGGATCGTCGGTCGGCCGTTCGATGAAGCGGACGTTCGAGGAGGACCCGGTGAGCCGGATCACCAGGCGGGCCAGGTCCAGCATGGTGATCTCGGCCGGATTGCCGATGTTCACCGGGCCCCGCATGCCGTGCGCCGCCGCCGCGAGGATGCCCCGGACGGTGTCGTCCACGTAGCAGAGCGACCGCGTCTGGTGGCCGTCGCCGGTGACCGTCAGCGGCTCCCCGGCCAGCGCCTGGCGGACGAAGGTCGGCACCGCCCGTCCGTCGTGCCCGCGCATCCGCGGCCCGTAGGTGTTGAACAGCCGCACGATGCAGGTGTCGGTGCCCTCCGCCTCCGCGTACGCCGTGGTGAGCGCCTCGCCGAAGCGCTTGGCCTCGTCGTACACGCTGCGCGGGCCGACCGGGTTGACGTTCCCCCAGTACCGCTCGTCCTGTGGGTTCTGCTGCGGGTCGCCGTACACCTCGGAGGTCGAGGCGAGCACGAAGCGGGCGCCGGCGTCGTGCGCGATGTCCAGCGCGTTGCGGGTGCCGAGGCTGCCGGTCTCCATGGTGTGCAGGGGCAGCCGCAGATAGTCCGCCGGGGAGGCCGGGGAGGCGAAGTGCAGCACGAGGTCGGGCGGCCGCTTGACGGGTATCCGCTCGGCCACGTTGGCGTCCACCAGCGTGAACCCGGGCCGGTCGAGCAGCGGCGAGACGTTCGCGGGCCGGCCCGTGCTGAAATCGTCCACGCAGGTGACCGCCGCGCCGGAGTCCAGCAGGGCGCCGCACAGGTGGGAGCCGACGAAGCCCGCGCCGCCGGTGACGACGGCGTGGTCCCAGGCGGGTGAGGATGCGGTGGTCATTTCAGGTCTCCTCTGTACGTGACGACGGCGGCCTGTGCGCTGCCCGGCGCCGGTCCGGGACCCGGGGCGTCGCCCTGTCGGCCCCGTCCGCTCTCCGGCACCGGCCGCGGACGCCGCGGGGGCGCCCGGTACCGAGATCAGCGTCCTCCGTCCGGGCCCGGCAGGCTCGGAGGCGTACGGCATCCGGGTGAGGCACGCAGCGTGACGTCCTCGGCGCACGGGGCCGGAGGGTCGAGGGCGACGACGTGCGACGCCGGTTTCCCGACAGGCCGGAGCTCGGTCCCGGGACCCGGGGAACCGGACCGCGGCCGGCCCGCCGCACGCTGCGATGGTGGCGGGCCCGAACCCGTGAAAGGATGACGCTGCCTGTCAGAACGCACCTGGTCGGGGGGTTTCTCCCGTCTGGGGGTTTCTCCTGCGAGGGGAAGGCAACCCGGGCCCGACCCGTGGCAGCGACCCATGAGGTTCCGTCCCGACCCCCGCCGTGCCCACGCAGCTGTCCCGGACCCCCGTACCGCTCGTCAGCTCCTGGACAGGAGTCCCGGATGACCATCACCACACAGCCTCGCCGGTCCGCAGGGCCGGGGCCGCGGATCGGCCTGCTCGGCTCGTACGGCGGCTACAACCTCGGTGACGAGGCCATTTTGAGCTGCGTCCTCGGCTGCCTGCGCGCCCATCGCCCGCAGGCCCGGCTCGTCGTCTTCAGCCGCAACGCCGAGCACACCCGCGCCCACCAGCCCGCCGCCGACGAGGTGGTCGACTGGGAGGGAGTCCCGCAGAAGCAGATCCTCGACGTCCTGTCGGGCCTGGACCTGCTGGTGCTCGGGGGCGGCGGCATCCTCTACGACGGTGAGGCACGCCGGTATCTGCGTCTGGTCGGCGCCGCCCAGGTCCGCGGTGTGCGGACCTTCGCGTACGCCGTCGGCGCGGGGCCGCTGCGCGAGGCGGAGGACCGGGAGGCGGTCCGCGCCGTGCTGTCGGCGATGGACGAGGTCGTCGTGCGTGACGAGGAGTCGCGGCTCGTGCTGGAGGAGGCCGGGCTCGACCGCGATGTCACCGTGACCGCCGATCCGGCGCTGCTGCTGCCGCCGGAGCCCTTCACCGACCAGATGATGCGGCAGGAGGGCATCCCCGCCGAGACCCGGCTGGTGGGGATGTCGGTCCGCGAACCGGGCCGGGCGGCGGAGAAACTCGACGAGAGCGACTACCACGCCCTCCTCGCCGACGTGGCCGACTTCCTGGTCCGGCGGCTGGACGCCCATGTGGTCTTCGTCCCGATGGAACGCCAGGACGTCCATCACGCCCACGGCGTCCTCTCCCGGATGACCGCACCCGACCGGGGACGCATCCTGCACAGCGTCTACAGCCCCGGCCAGGTCCTCGGTTTCATGAACCACCTCGATCTCGCCGTCGGCATGCGCCTGCATTTCGTGATCTTCGCCGCGCTGTCCGGGCTCCCGGTGCTGCCGCTGCCCTACTCCGGCAAGGTCTTCGACTTCTCCCGCCGTATCGGGGCGCCCGCACTGGTCGGCGTGGCCCGCGAGCAGGCCGGGCTGCTGCTGGCCGAGGTGGACCGGCTGTGGGACGAGTTCCCGCAGCGCCGCGGCAGTCTCGACGCGCGGGTGCGGGCCCTGCGGGACGCCGCCCGGGAGACCTGCGTGCGGTGCGGCGTGGTCCTCCGGTCCCTGGACGAGCGGGCCGACGCCGTGCCGGAGGCCGAACACTCGGGCCTGCATCTGCTGCGACCGGGTACCGGAACGCTGAACTGAACCACCGGGCCCGGGGGCCGTCCCCCCGGGCTCCGGGGCCCGGAGCTCCCACCGCCTTCGGAACATCTCCGACGGGAAGAACCGATGCCGATCCTGGAACGACCTCCCCAGACACGGACCGTCACCCTGCCGCCGCGCGACGCCCGGCACGGAGGCCGGACGCAGGTGCTGGTCGTCGGTGGAGGCCCGGCCGGCACCGCGGCCGCGTACGCCGCGGCCGACGCGGGCGCCGACGTGGTGCTCGTGGAGCGGTACGGCTTCCTGGGCGGCAACGCCACCGTGGCGCTCGTCATGCCCCTGATGTCCTTCCACAACGAGCAGAAACAGGCCGTCTTCACACCTCCCGGCGTGGAGGGCGACCAGTTGCTGCCCAACGACCACGGCGAGGGCGAGGCGGTGGTCGCGGGATTCCTGTGGCGCCTGCTGGACCGGCTGAACGAACGCGGCGGCTGCATCCCGCCCTCCCTGCGCACCGGCTACACCGTGCCGTTCGACCCGGAGATCTACAAGCTCGTCCTCCTCGACCTGCTGGACGAGGCCGGCGTCCACATGCTGTTCCATTCCTTCGCCTCCTCGGCCCTGCCCCTCGACGACGGCTGGCGGGTGGTCTTCGAGACCAAGTCCGGCCCCGTGGTGATCGACGCCGACGTCGTCATCGACGGCACGGGCGACGGCGACGTGGCCGCCGCCTGCGGCGCGCCCAGCGAGGTCGGCAGGCCCGAGGACGGGCTGGTGCAGCCGATGACGCTGATGTTCCGCGTCGCCGACTTCCTGCGGCCCCGGTTCGCCGAGTACGTCCAGGAGCACCCCGACCAGTGGCGCGGCGTGCACGGCCTGTGGGACCTCATCGAGGAGGCCACCGAGGCGGGCGAACTCTCCCTGCCCCGCGAGGACATCCTCTTCTTCGGCACCCCCCGCCCGCGCGAACTCGGCGTCAACAGCACCCGCGTCACCCGGGCCCTCGGCATCGACGTGTGGGACCTCAGCCGCGCCGAGTACGTCGCCCGCCGCCAGATGGAACAGATCGACCGCTTCCTGCGCCGGCACGTCCCCGGCTTCGAGGAGTCGTACGTCGTGCAGAGCGGCACGCAGGTCGGCGTGCGGGAGACGCGGCGGATCCTCGGCGACTACCACCTCACCGGCCACGACATCCTCGCGGCGCGCTCCTTCCCCGACGTCGTCGCGCACGGCGCCTACCCCGTCGACATCCACAATCCCAAGGGCAGCGGCACCATCCTCAAACGCGTCCCCCGAGGCCGCTTCTACGACATCCCGCTGCGCTGTCTGCTGCCCCGCGACACCGAGCACCTGCTCGTCGCGGGCCGCTGCATCTCCGGCTCCCACGTGGCGCACTCCTCCTATCGCGTCATGCCCATCGCCATGGCGACCGGTCAGGCGGCCGGCGTCTGCGCCGCCCTGGCCACCCGCATCGGCCGCAGCCCACGCGAGGTGCCGTACGCCCTGGTCCAGCAGGAGCTGACACGTCAGGGGGCGCGGCTGCGCCTGCCGACCGGGGCGGCGGCCCTCGGCTGAGAGCGCCCTGCCTTCCTGGGAACCAGGTCGTCGTGCCCTGCCTTCACAGGTCGTTGTCGCGCCACCGGCCGCCGCTGGGCGGGGTGTCGGAGCGGGTGACCCCGGACGCGTTGCCGCTGAAGTCGTTGCCGACCACCCGCCCGTCCGTGCAGCCGCCGCCCCGCGCGGGCTCCTCCGGGAAGAACGCGGCGGACGGTGGCGCGGTGGGCGGCAGCACGGGCCGCCGGCGACCCGTGACGCCGGTGACGCGGGCTGCCGGTGCCACGGACCGCCGGTGGTGCGGGCTGTCGGGCGGCCGGGCCGCCGGGCACCGAGTGCCAGTGGCCGGCTGGACCCGATCACGGGCGGCCGGGCGGCCCCGCGGGGCCTGCCGCCGGGGTCAGGCGGAGGTGACGAGCCGCATGTAGCCAGCCCAGTCCCAGTGCGGTCCTGGGTCGGTGTGGTCGGTGCCCGGTATCTCGTGATGGCCGACGATGTGGTCGCGGTCCCTGGGGATGCCGTACCGAGTGCAGATCGCCGCGGTGAGCGCGGCCGACCGCTCGTAGAGGGCGTCCGTGAAGTAGTGGGGCTGGTCCACCCATCCCTCGTGTTCGATGCCGATGCTGCGCGTGTTGTGCTGCCAGCTCCCGGCGTGCCAGGCGATGTCGGACTCCCGGACGCACTGCGCCACATGTCCGTCCGAGGACCGGACGACGTAGTGCGCGGACACCTCCTTGCGCGGGTGCTGGAAGACGGCCAGGGCGTTGGCGTAATCCGTCTGCGTGACGTGGATGACCACCAGGTCGACGGGGTGGGTGGTGGGACGGTGCGCCGCCGTGAGGTTGGCGCGTGTCGCCGGCTGCCACTCCGCGAGCGGATAGTCGGGAGCCGGTGCCCGCGCACCGGCCCGGGGGCCGGGCAGCAGGGTGTAGGGGACGGCGGCCAGGGCGGCGCCCTTGAGGAGCCGTCGTCGACCGGGGAGGGATCTTGCCCGTTCCATGCGGTGTGCGCCTCTCGCTGGAAGAACTCGAAGGAAGAGAAAGGGGGTCAGGCGCGGAACGCCGCCGCCGTCTCCCGCCGCCGGCGTGGAGGCCGCGGTACGTCTCGCGCCGCCGGGCGTGGAGGCCGCGGTACGTCGCGCGCGGGCAGCCATTCCTTGCGGAGCTCGGCCACGCAGGTGTGGTTGGTGTCGCAGACGTTGGCCGACGGCGACTCGACGGCCCGGGTCGTGAACTGGCAGGCGTCCAGCTCGCTGAAGCCGTAGTCGCGGACCAGTCGGCGCACCAGGTCCAGTCGGGACGTCCGCAACGCCTCCTGTGCGTCGGCGTCCGCGGGGCGCCGCCGCACTCCGGCCGATTCCACCGTCATTGTTCGTCCCCCCTCGCGTCATCGGTCCCGCGCAGCCGACGTGCACCGCGACGTCGGCTGCGCCTCGCGTGAATCACGGTACGGCGCCGGGCGGTTGGGCTGAAGGTCGTCGCGTCGTTCCGTGGATCACCGCGGCGTTGTGGACAACTCGCTCACCCGAACGGGTGATGAGCAGCGCTCTCGGCAGGTCTCAACCGTGCGCCGCAGCCTCAGCGACCCCTGCCGGATCGTCCAGCACCCCCCGCACCACCCAGTGCGCGGCCCCCAGCAACGGGCCCTCCGGACCCAGCCGCGACACGGACACCGGGCAGGCCCGCCCCGCGGTCCGGCGGGCCAGTTCGGCGCGCAGCGAGGGCAGCAGCCAGGGCGCGAGCCCGGCCAGCGCACCGCCCAGCACCACGCCCTCGGGGTCCAGCAGGTTCACCGCCCCGGTCAGCGCCATGCCGAGCGCCTCCCCCGCGTCGCGCAGTGCCCGCCGTACGTCCTCGTCGCCGTCCGTGGCCCGTCCGGCGAGCAGTCCGACCCGGTCGGCGCCCGGTTCCAGACCGGCCGCGCGCAGCACCGCCTCCTCACCGGCGTACTGCTCCAGGCAGCCGCGCCCGCCGCAGGCGCACTCCGGCCCGTCCGGCCGGACCGGCACATGGCCCAGCTCGCCCGCGAAGCCCCGCGTTCCGCGCAGCAGCCTCCCGTCCACGACCACGCCCGCGCCGATACCGATCTCGGCCGACACATGCACGAAGTCCCGCGGGGTGCCCTCGCCGAGCCAGAGCTCGGCCAGCGCGCCGAAGTTGGCCTCGTTGTCCACCGTCGACGGCAGCTCCGCGGGCAGCAGGGAGCCGAGGTCGGTGTCGTGCCAGCCGAGATTGGGGGCGCGGACGACCGTCCGGGCGTCGCGTGCCACCAGACCGGGCACGGCCACCGCGAGCCCGGCGGGCCACAGCCCTTCGCGTTCCGCCTCGGCGACGACGCGGCGCACCAGCCCGGTGAGTTCCCCGATCACCGGCTCGGGGGGGCGGTCGCGGTTGGTGTCGTGCCGGACGGCCCGCGCGCGCACCTGTCCGCGCAGGTCGACCGCGCAGACGGCGAGATGGTCGACGCCCACCTCCGCGCCGATGCCCGCGGGACCGCGCCGGCTGACCGCCAGGGCGGAACCGGGACGGCCCCGGCCCACGCGGCCGGGGCGTTCGGGGCCCAGTTCCTCCAGCAGGCCGGAGCGGATCAGCTCGTCGACGAGGGTGGAGACGGCCGCCCGGGTCAGCCCGATGCGCGAGGCCACCGCCGCACGGGACAGCGTGCCCTCCGCGCTGACCGTGTGCATCACCCGGGCGAGGTTGCGGCGGCGCATGCCCTGCTGGGTGTCGGGCAACGCGCGCCCGTGACCGGCCGGGTGGGCCTGGTGCAGCGGTGCGGTCATTCCTCCGTCCTTCTCGACGGGCCGGGGCCTGCCCTGTGGATCACGCCGGCGGCGGGAGACAGGCGCTCTCCCGCGGCCGCCCTGATACGGATCACCGGCCCTGACGGCTCTCGGGGCTCCGCTCCAGCAGCGGGGCCGCGTCGGAGAGTACCCCGGAGATCCGGGCCAGCGTCTCCTCGTCCCGCCGGACCGCGTCCAGCACCGGCCCGCGCGCGGTGTCCCAGCGCCGGGCGACCGCGGCCGGGTCCTCGCCGGTGAGCAGGCCGGCCGCCTGGGCCGCCGCGCCGAGCGCGACCAGCTCCTTGGCCTCGGGGATCCGGACGGGGCGCCCGGAGAGCCGCCGTACGGTCTGCTGCCAGGCCGTGCCCCGGGCTCCGCCGCCGATCAGCAGCAGCGGCGCCGAGGGGTCGGCGTCCTTGTCGAGGACCCGGTCCAGCGCGCCCAGCAGGGCGTGCACGGCACCGTCGTACGCCGCCTGGAGGAGCTGACCGGCGGTGGTGTCGTGCCGCAGGCCGTGCAGCAGGCCCGAGGCGTTCGGCAGATCGGGGGTGCGCTCGCCGTCCAGGTACGGCAGCAGGGTCACGCCCGTGCCGGGCTCGACGGCCTCGCGATCCAGGCCCAGCAGGGCGGCGACGCGGTCGACGGCGAGCGTGCAGTTCAGGGTGCAGGCCAGCGGCAGCCAGTCGCCCCGCGCGTCGGCGAAGCCCGCCACCGTGCCGGTCGGGTCGGCGGGGCGCCGCCGGGACACCGCGTACACCGTGCCGGACGTGCCCAGGCTCATGACGGGCGTGCCGGGGTGCAGCCCCAGGCCGAGCGCGGCGGCGGCGTTGTCGCCGGTGCCGGCGGCGACCAGGGTGCCCTTCGAGAACGGCAGGTCATGGCTGTCGCGGACGGTGCCCGCCACCTCGCCGGGCCCGACCACGCGCGGCAGCAGCGCCGGATCGAGACCCACGCGCGCGAGGATCTCCTCGTCGTAGGCCTCGCTGCCCGACGCCCACCAGCCGGTGCCCGAGGCGTCGCCCCGGTCGGTCGTGCCCTGCCCGGTGAGGCGTTCGGTGAGGTAGTCGTGGGGCAGCCGCACGGCCCTCGTGGCGCGGACCGCCGCCGGCTCGTGCTCGGCGAGCCAGGCCCACTTGGTGACCGTGAAGGACGCGGCGGGCACGCTGCCCGTGCGGTCCGCCCAGACCTTCGCGCCGCCCAGTTCCTCGACCAGCCGGCGCGCCTGGGGCGCCGAGCGCACGTCGTTCCACAGCAGGGCGGGCCGGACCGGCTCGCCCCGGTCGTCCAGGGTGACGAGACCGTGCTGCTGGCCGCCGATGGAGACCGCGGCGGCCTCGTGGGCGGGTTCACCGCACTGGCGCAGTGCCTCGCACAACGCGTCCCACCACTGCCGCGGATCACTCTCCCGGCCGGTGCCGGAGGTGACCGTGTGCGGCGCCTGCCCGCTCGCCACGACCTCCCCGGTGGCCGCGTCGACGACCAGCGCCTTGGTGGACTGGGTGGACGTGTCCACGCCGACGACGAGCGGACCCTCGGCTGCTGACATCGGGATCTCCCTGTTTTCTGCGGCTCGTGTCTGGGGGTTCCTCCGGCTCGTGCCCGGGAGGAGACCCCTTGGTCTCTTCCCCGGGACGCGTCGGTCTCTTCCCAGAGGTGCGTTCGCATACTAATTTGTCAAGCGCCATGACGAAATAGGCGTGCGACAGTCGCAAGCGAGCAAGCGAGCAAGCGAGCAAGGGAGCCGCGGCATGAACTACCAGCCCACCCCCGAGGACAGGTTCACCTTCGGCCTGTGGACCGTCGGCTGGCAGGGGAGGGACCCGTTCGGCGACGCCACGCGGCGTGCCCTCGACCCGGTCGAGACGGTGCAGCGCCTGGCCGGGCTCGGAGCCCACGGAGTCACCTTCCACGACGACGACCTGATCCCCTTCGGCTCCTCGGACGCCGAGCGCGAGTCGCACATCAAGCGTTTCCGCCAGGCGCTGGACGCCACCGGCATGACCGTCCCGATGGCCACCACCAACCTCTTCACGCATCCCGTCTTCAAGGACGGCGCGTTCACCGCCAACGACCGCGACGTACGCCGCTACGCGCTGCGCAAGACCATCCGCAACATCGACCTGGCCGCCGAGCTGGGGGCGAAGACGTATGTCGCGTGGGGCGGGCGCGAGGGCGCCGAGTCCGGCGCCGCCAAGGACGTACGCGCCGCACTCGACCGCATGAAGGAGGCGTTCGACCTCCTCGGCGAGTACGTCACCTCCCAGGGCTACGACCTGCGCTTCGCGATCGAGCCCAAGCCGAACGAGCCGCGCGGCGACATCCTGCTGCCCACCGTCGGACACGCCCTGGCGTTCATCGAGCGCCTGGAGCGGCCGGAGCTGTACGGCGTCAACCCCGAGGTCGGGCACGAGCAGATGGCCGGCCTGAACTTCCCGCACGGCATCGCGCAGGCGCTGTGGGCGGGCAAGCTGTTCCACATCGACCTCAACGGCCAGTCCGGCATCAAGTACGACCAGGACCTGCGCTTCGGCGCCGGTGACCTGCGTGCCGCCTTCTGGCTGGTCGACCTGCTGGAGAGCGCCGGTTACGACGGTCCCCGCCACTTCGACTTCAAGCCGCCGCGGACCGAGGACCTCGACGGTGTGTGGGCGTCGGCGGCGGGCTGCATGCGCAACTACCTCATCCTCAAGGAGCGTTCGGCCGCCTTCCGGGCCGACCCCGAGGTCCGGCAGGCGCTGCGCGCCGCCCGCCTGGACGAGCTGGCCCAGCCCACGGCCGCCGACGGGCTTCAGGCGCTGCTCGCCGACCGTGCGGCGTTCGAGGAGTTCGACGTCGAGGCGGCCGCCGCGCGCGGGATGGCGTTCGAGCAGCTCGACCAGCTGGCGATGGACCACCTGCTGGGTGCCCGCGGCTGAGACCCGCCGGGTGTGACCTTCGCGTGGGACGGTACGGCGCGTGCCACGGAATCGTGCGATCCGTGGCACGCGCGCGTGCCGGCCACCGCGCGGGGGTCGCTGACCGGACGGCCCGTCCGTCAGCCCGGACCTCATGGCCAAACCGCCCTTACCGCCTCAGCCGCCCGGGCCGCCGGGTGGAACGCCGACTTCTCCCGGTGGCGGTTCCGGACCGTCCACCAGGGGTACGGACCCGTACCCCCGCAGCGCGGGTCTCGCGTTCTCCGTCTGGCCCTGATCGCGCTGGTGGCCGTCGCGGCCATCGGCTCCGTCATGATCCTGACGGGGGCCGGGAGCGACGAGCCGCCGGACGGGACCCCGGCGCCCGGCAGCACCTCCGCGGAGCCCACCGTCAGCGTCCCCACCGGGCTGCCGAGCGGATTGCCCGCGCTCCCGTCGCAGTTCCCCTCGGAGCTGCCGAGCGGGATACCCACCGGGCTGCCGAGCGATCTGGAATCCCTGATTCCCGACCTCCCGGTCGAGGCACTGCCCTAGGCATTCGTCGGGCCGCACACGCGCGTGCGGCCCGACGAAGCGTGGCGTGTCACAGACCGCGCGGCAGCCGCACGTAGACCACCGTCGTCTCGACCCCGCTGTCGACCAGCCGGCCCTGCGCGTCGAACGCCTGCGCGCCGTCCGTCATGCCGAAGTCGTTGTCGTTGATCAGCGCCAGGGTGTGACGGTCCACGCGCGCGACGCCCTCGATCTTTCCGGGCACACCGGCGACCGTCCCCAGGTCGGCCACCAGCTGCTTCCCGAGCACCGGCACGCCCGAGGCGGCCGGGTCGTCGAGCTGCTCCAGCGACGGCGAGGTCGTCGCGTCGTCCCAGGAGCCGCCGAGGATGTCCGCGCGCCGGTCCAGGCGTACGAGCTGCAGCCGGGCGGCCCTGTCGGTGCGCTCCTCGACCAGCAGCCGGTCCCCGCCCACCGCGACCACCGAGGAGATCTTGAGCTCGGAGGTGTCGTCCTCACCCGGGTCGACGACGTCCACCGGGTCGAAGCGGTAGGCGTACTCGGCGGTGACGGCCTGCTTCTTCGGGGAGAACCGCAGCAGCCGCGTCGTGCGCGACGCCTCTCCGGCGTCCTTGTCCGGCAGGGACAGCGGGCTCTGGACGGCCATCACCAGATCACCGCAGGGCAGCAGCGCGAGCCCCTCGAACCCTCGGTTGATCTTCCGGTGCAGCAGCACGGCGGGCAGCGTCTCCACGACCGGGTAGTCCGCCCCGGTGAGGTCCAGCCCCTGGGGGACGTACCGCGTGAGCACCTTCCCGCGCGCGGAGACGTGCACCAGCGAGGGCCCGTACTCGTCGACGAGCCAGAAGGTTCCGTCCTTCGCCCGGACGATGCCCTCGGTGTCCAGCCCGTTCGGGTCGTACGCCAGGGGTGTCCGGGCGTCGTAGGAGTACGGCGCCTCGTCGCGGCCCTCCTGGTTGGGCAGGCCGGTGACGGGCTTGCCGGAGGACGTGGTGATCGGGATCGCGTCCAGCACTCGCACCGAGTCGCCGGAGACCCGGATCCGGACGATCGCCGGGTCGAAGCCCGGCACCGGGAAGGTGCGGCGGTTCTTGCCGTCCACCTTGATCTGTCCGTTGGGCCCGCGGTCGGTGACCGTCCAGAACTCGCCGTCGCGGCCCGCCGGGTAGATGTCGCTGCCGATGCCGCCCAGGTCCACGCCCCGGTCGTCGGACACCGTGCCGGGCAGCAGTGCGTTGCTGAACGTGCCGAGCGGGACGTCCCCCAGGGTCGCCGCGCGGATCACCCGCGCGTCCTGCGACGGGGCGCCCGAGGCCGGGGCCGCCGCCAGCAGCCCGGCGACCACGGCGAGGGGGACTCCCGCCGCGACGGAACGGTGGACACGGCGCCGGCCGGTGACGGACGGGGACATCGGGCCTCCTGAGGACCAAGTGCGGTGATGGTGGCTAGATTTGGACCTCAAGAGGAACGTCGGAGATCCGTCGTCTGAACGCCGGGCGTCCACTGCCGGTCCAGCCGCTGCCCGGTCACGGCCGCCGCCGTCTGGTCGGGCGTCTTCCCCGCGCGCGGGTTCGGTCGCGGCGGCCGCGATGTCTGTCCGGTGAGCGTCTTTCTCCGCGCGCGGGTTCGGCCTCGGCAGCTTCCGACGCCGGTCCGGTGACCGCCTACGGCGCGCGCGGGCCCGGTCAGGACTGCCCCCCGACGCCGGTTCGGGCGGGCAATCTCCCGCGCGCGGCCCGCCCCCCTGACGCCGGTTCGGCTACCCCCCCCCGCGCGTGGGTTCACCCCCGACACCGCTTCAGCAGGCACCCTCCCCGCGCGCGGTCTCCGTCGCGGCCAGCGCCGTCGCCGGGTCCTGGTCCCCGCCTCCCACGGGCACCCAACGGCCGCTCTCCTGCCGGTACGGCCACCAGCGGCCGTCACGCCCCAGGCGCAGCTGGCTCGGCGCGCCGGCGACCGTCCATCGGTTGGCGTGCCCGCGCAGGACCGGACGCTCGTCGTCGTCCCAGGCCGCTGCCAGAACGGCACGCGCGCGTGCGAGCGCCTCGCCCTCCACCGTCCACTCCTCCTCCAGCACGGACAGCCCGGCCGCACCGCCGTACCGCCACGCCCGCACGGCCGACGCCAACTCGTCCGGCCCGCGTCCGGACCCCTCGGCGAGCCGGTCGGCCAAGGCGCGCGCGGGAGCCCCCGCGGCCAGCCGTACGGCGTCCTGAGCCACGGTCGGCTCCTCCTCGGCCGCGCCCGCCCGCAGCGCCCCGGCCAGCAGCCGGTGCGCCGTCGCCGCTGTCCGGGCGGCCAGGAACTCCAGCGCGTCGGGATCGACGCCGGGCGCGGGTGGGACCTCGGTGTCCAGGGAGGGCGGCAGCCCGGGCCCCGCCGGGAGTCCTGGCGGGGCGGGCAGCGGGGGCAGGGCGTCCCCGGCCGCGTACGCCTCCCCGGCATCCACACCGGCGGGCTCGGCCGGCCCTTCGGCGATCGCCTCGGCGGAAGACGTGCTGCGGCTCTGCAGGGCGTCCAGCAGGGCGCGCTCACCGCGCCCGCGCAACAGCAGCAGCACGAAGGGATCCTGGTCGAGCAGCCGGGCCACCTGGTAGCACAGCGCCGCGGTGTGCCCGCAGTGGTCCCAGGCACCGCAGTCGCACGTGGGCTCCAGCTCGCCCAGGCCGGGCAGCAGTTCGACACCGGCCGTCGCCGCGTCCTCCACGAGATGCGGCGGCATCTCCCGGTCGAGCAGCGCCGCGACATGCCCGGCCTGCTCGACCGCCATCCGCAGGAACCGGTCCCACTGCCCGTCCGACAACTCCTCCAGCAGCACATCGGCCCGGCGCGCCGTGCCGTCCCGGTCCCGCACCACCGCGGTGATCCGCCCCGGCCGCACCGCCACCGCGCCCACGGCTCCCGCGCGCGCGAGCCGGCGGCCCGTCTTCACCTGCTGCGCGTCCAGCGCCGCGTCCTCCAGGGCCTTCAGCCAGGCCCGGCCCCACCACGTCGCCGCGAAACCCCGCCCGTGCGCGGGCGGCAGCGCGGCGAACGTGCGCTCGGTCTCGTCGTACCGGTTCATCGCGTCGCCTCTCGCAGCTCCACCAGATCGGCCAGTTCCGCGTCCGTCAGCTCCGTGAGCGCGGCCTCGCCCGAGCCCAGTACCGCGTCGGCCAGTTCTCGCTTCCGGTTCAGCATCTCGGCGATCCGGTCCTCGACGGTCCCTTCGGCGATCAGCCGGTGCACCTGGACGGGGCGGTTCTGCCCGATGCGGTAAGCGCGGTCCGTGGCCTGCGCCTCGACGGCCGGGTTCCACCAGCGGTCGTAGTGCACGACGTGCTCGGCCCGGGTGAGGTTCAGCCCGGTGCCCGCCGCCTTCAACGACAGCAGGAAGACGGGGACCTCACCGTCCTGGAAGCGCCGCACCATCGCCTCGCGCGCGGGGACGGGCGTCCCGCCGTGCAGGAACTGCGAGGGCACCCCGCGGTCCGCCAGGTGCCGCTCGATCAGCCGGGCCATGCCGACGTACTGCGTGAAGACCAGCACGCCGGCCCCCTCGGCGAGGATCGTGTCGAGCAACTCGTCGAGCAGCTCCAGCTTCCCGGACCGCCCGGCGATCCTCGGCTGCTCCTCCTTCAGGTACTGCGCCGGGTGGTTGCAGATCTGCTTCAGCCCGGTGAGCAGCTTCACGATCAGTCCGCGCCGGGTCATGCTGTCGGCGTCCGCGATCTCCGCGAGCGTCTCGCGCACCACGGCCTCGTACAGCCCCGTCTGTTCGGTGGTGAGCGACACCGCGCGGTCGGTCTCCGTCTTGGGGGGCAGCTCGGGCGCGATGCCCGGGTCCGACTTCCGGCGGCGCAGCAGGAACGGCCGGACGAGCCGGGCCAGCCGCTCCGCCGCGGCCGGGTCCTGGCCGCCCTCCACGGCCTGCGCGTACCGGCTGCGGAACGTGCCGAGGCGGCCCAGCAGCCCAGGGGTGGTCCAGTCGAGGATCGCCCACAGCTCCGACAGGTTGTTCTCCACGGGGGTGCCAGTGAGCGCCACGCGCGCGCGTGCCCCGATGAACCGCAGCTCCCGCGCGGTCGCCGAGTAGGGGTTCTTCACGTGCTGGGCCTCGTCGGCCACCACCAGACCCCACGGCACCTCGGCCAGCCGTCGCGCGTCCAGCCGCATCGTGCCGTACGTGGTCAGGACGAACTCCCCGTCGGCCATGCCCGCCAGGTCACGCCGTGCGCCGTGGAAGCGGCGCACCGGTGTGCCGGGCGCGAACCGCTCGATCTCGCGCTGCCAGTTGCCCATCAGGGACGTCGGACAGACCACCAGGGTCGGACCGGCGGCCGACGGGTCGGTCTGCCGGTGCAGATGCAGGGCGATCAGGGTGATCGTCTTGCCGAGCCCCATGTCGTCGGCGAGACAGCAGCCGAGCCCCAGGGACGTCGTCCGGGCCAGCCAGGACAGGCCTCGCCGCTGGTAGTCGCGGAGGTCGGCGGCGAGCCCGGCGGGCTGCGCGACCGGTTCCTGTGCCTCGGGGTCCGCCAGCCGCTCCCGCAGCGCCGCCAGCCACCCGGTCGGTTCCACCTCGACCCGGCGGCCGTCCACCTCCGTGGAGCCCGTCAGGGCGGCGCCCAGCGCGTCGACGGGAGTGATCTTGCGGTCCTGCTGTGCGCGGGCGCGGCGCACCTCCTGCGGGTCGATCAGCACCCATTGGTCCCGCAGTCGCACCACCGGGCGGTTCGCCTCGGCCAGCCGGTCCAGCTCTTCGCGCGTGAGCCGCTGGCCGCCCAGCGCGAACCTCCAGTCGAACGCGAGCAGCGCGTCCGCCGACAGGAAGGACGGCGTGTCCGAAGAGGGCCGCGGCGCGGTCTTCCCGCTGTCCGGCGAGGTCCTCTCGTCGTCCGGTGAGACCTTCTCGTCGTCCGGCGGGCCGACCACCGCGCGGGCGGTGAGTCCGCGGACCAGCTCCTTGGGCCAGTGCACGTCGACGCCGGCACCGGTGAGGGCCGCGGCACCCTCGCCGAGGAGCTCGGCGACCTCCTCGTCGGCGAGTTCCACGGCGTCCGGCGCGGCGGCCGACAGCAGGGGGGTGAGGGGTGGCCAGACCCGGGCCGCGCGCCGCATGGCGAGCAGCGCGTCCATCCGCGCGCGGGGGCCGAACGCCCGGCCGGTGGCGTCCGTCCCGGCCCATACCTCGGCGGCGTCCGCGACGAGCGAGGGATCGCTCAGGCTGTGCACCTGCGGCACGGCCCGGAAGGTCAGTGCCGTGTCGTCCTGAGCCGAGGCCGGCCGGGGCACCTCGATCCGCAGCGACAGCCGGACGCCCCCGTCGTGGCCGGCGGCCACCTCGTCGGCCCACGCCCGCAGCCCCGGCAGGTGCTGCGGTTCCGGTGCGGCGAAGGCGGGGCCGCCTGTCACCAGGGACGCGGCGGGGGAGCGGGGCAGGGTGTCGGCTATCGCGTCCAGGAAGGCCCGCAGCAGGCGCTCCGGCTCGGGCAGCCGCAGCGGCCCGGTGCAGTCCAGCGGTGCCGCGTGCGCCTCGGGCGGCATCGCGGCGGCGAGCCGGCGGAGGCTCTCGACGTCCTCGGCGCGCAGGGGGCCCGTGCGCCAGGCGTCGTGCTCGCCGGGGGACAGGCCGGGCAGCAGCAGCCCGCGGGCCACGAACTGCAGTCCGAGCATGGCGGCCGAGCCCCAGAACATGGACGCGCGGTGTGCCTCCCGAGCGGCACGCGCGCGCGTGAGGACGGGCAGCGCGGCCCGGACGGGCAGCAGGACGGCCGGCACCTCCACCAGCTCCACCCCGTCGTCCCCGGGCAGTACGACGGCCAGCTCCTCGCCGGTGCCACCGTGCGGCACCGGCGAGGAGCCGCCGTCAGGGCGCCAGAAGGCGACGCGGCCGGTGCGCGCCGGATCGCCGGGCACGAAGACGGCACAGCAGCGGACCAGTTCGGAGAGAGTCTCGGAGGGCGTTGCCGTGGGAGTTCTCTGCACAGAGATGGCACATTCCTCAAGTTTGACTACCTCGGGTCAAGGTCGCTGATGTTACAGCACTCGAGCGCATCTCCCGGCATGATGGGTCTGTGACCTCGATCACCTGGAGGCACTCGGGGGTGACTCAGGGTCGAGCGTCAGGGATGTCTCAGGGACGCGGTCGGAACGGCCGGAAGTACCGGCCCGTTTTCCCGACAGAGAGCGGCAGGGGCCGCGAAGGAGGCGACGCACATGTCGAAGAACGCGAAGATCGCCGCAGGAGGTGTGGCGGTCGGGCTCATTCTGTGGATCTGGCTGCCGTGGTGGGCCGCACTGCTAATTGTCCTGGGTGTTCCGGCCGCCGCGTACCTCACGCTGGACCCGTCGCAGCGCCGCAGGCTGCGCCGGGTCAGCCGCAAGGAGCTCGGCCGCTGACGCGCTACCGCCCGGAAGCGGTCCCGCCGTCCAGCGTGCACGAGTCGACCACGTCACCGCCCGCGGGCCGGCCGACGGTCCGGTCCGCGGGCGGCCGGGTCCCCCGCTCCACCCAGGTGACCAGCGCGTCGAAGGCCGACCGGTAGCAGGGCAGGATCGGCCGCAGCCGGTCGGGACAGGTGTCGTACAGCCCGTCGACATGGGTACCGCCCTGCACCGTGTAGGAGCGGTGCAGGGGCCCGCGCCCCCGGGCGTCGACCATGCGCGCGTACACGTCGGAGTCGGCGGACGCGGGCAGCAGCGTGTCCATGTCTCCGTGCAGGGTGATCAGAGGCCTGCCGATGCGGCCGGTCAGCGCCACCCGGGCCACGGCGCGGTGGACGGCGGACGGGCGCGAGGCGTAGTCGTAGGCCGCGTCGGAGGCACAGGGCGCGAGGATCTCGTCGAGAGTGCTCCCGGCGGACGGCCCCGGGCAGCCGGGGTCGTAGGCCGGGTCGAACTCCGCCCGGTACGTCTTCTGGGTGACACCCCAGTACGCCTTCTCGTGGTACGGCCACAGGAATTCCGAGCCGCGCGCGAAACCCACGGCGTACAGGTCCTCGTCCGACGCCGAGCCGTACGCCCGCGCCACCGCCGTGGGCAGGGAGGTGAGCAGGTTCGGCCCGTGCGCCGTCCACAGGGCGCCCTCCCAGTCCACCCCGCCGTCGTACAGCTCCGGATGGTTCTCCAGCCGCCAGCGCGTCAGGTAGCCGCCGTTGGAGATGCCGGTCATGTAGGTGCGGCGTGGGAGGTGCCCGTAGCGCTGCGCGACGATCGTGCGGGCCGTGCGCGTGAGCTGGGTGGTCCGCGCGTTCCACTCGGCGACCGCGTCCCCGGGCCGTTCGCCGTCACGGTAGAAGTCGGTGCCGTTGTTGCCCTTGTCGGTTGCGGCGTAGGCGTAGCCCTGGGCCAGCACGCGGTCCGAGATCGCCTTGTCCGTCGCGTACTGCCGGCGGGTGCCCGGTGCCCCGGTGACGACGAGGCCGCCGTTCCAGCGGTCCGGCAGCCGGATCACGAACTGCGCGTCATGCCGCCAGCCGTGCGTGGCGTTGAACCCCGACGAGTCCGGGAAGTACCCGTCGACCTGCACACCCGGCACGCCGGAGGGGGTACGGGTGGCCTGGGCCGTCAGCCCCGCCTGGTCGGTGAGGTCGGTGTAGGGCGTACCGGCGAGCCCCGTGGTGGTCAGGTCGTCCAGGCAGGCCGTCCGCTGATGCGCCGCGCCCGGCACCCGCACGCGGTCCTGACGCGCGCAGTGCGGGTCGCCGACCTCCTGGGCGGCGGCCGGGGCCGGCTCGGTGAGGGCCGCCGCCAGCAGCGTCGCGGCGAGCAGGGGGACACCGGGGGGCAGACGCATGCGGGCCTCCAGGGCGGAACGACAGGGCACGGCACGCGGCCGAGCCGAGGGATGCCCCATCGTGTGGCGGGCACTGCCCGTCTTCCGTGGAGTGGCACCACATGTCGTTCAGTCGAGGCATAGGTGGTCGACACAAGTCGTGTCCTTTCTCGCCTCGCCTGCGGATGCCCAGGCCCGGCGCACCCAGCGGGGGCCCTGACCGGGTCGGAGCCCGCCGGCGCCAGGAGAGCACGGGATCATCGCCCAGCTCGGGAGGTGATGGCCGGCGAGAGCGCGGTTGTGTCCAGGGAAGCCGCGGATCGAACCGTCCCGGCACAGCCGGAAGTGCGCGGAGCTGTCGAATGGGAGCCGTAGGAGTGTGTGACGCGGCGCCCCCGGCCTGCGGGCACAGGCGTCCGTGAACTCGGGCCGAGCGCCCGGGGTCCGGCGCAACTCAAGTACGCCGGGCCGAGGCTTACTTGCACCTTGACGGGCTTTCGTCCGTGTGGGTTTACTTGTCACCATACGTGGCGGCCTGGCCATCCCTCAGTCGAGGGTCCGGGTCACAGCGTAGGCAACGTAACTGAGCGTCCCTGTATTCGCAGGATGCTTGGTTCGCCATTGGGGGGGATGGTCGAACTGGGCTAACCTGCGTGCCCCCCCGGCTTGACCGCCTCCCATGAGACGGAAGGTCAAGACCGGTGGACGGCGCAGCCATCCTCTTCATTCTCGCCCTCGCTGGCGTGGCGGCCATCTTCCTCTTCGCCCTGAAGGGGTTGTTGGACCAGCTCCCGGACGTGATCAAGTCCGCCGGGAACGTGCGCGACGAGTGGGACCGCTTCAGGAAGAAGCGCGACAACGCGCCCCCGCCCGCGGAGTCGCCGCCCCCGGCGGACAAGGCCCAGCTGCCTCCCGGCGCAGACGACGAGGAGCCCTCTGCCGCTGTATAGGCCGCATCCATCACCCCGCGCCCACCGCCCGTGCCCCCCGGAGGAGGACGAAACGGCCGGGCGGTGCCCGTGCCTCACGCCGCCGGCAGCCCCAGCAGCGTGCGTGCGACGGCCCGCGGCGACTCGTCGCGCTCCCGGGCCAGCGCGATGACGGCCCGGCACGCCAGCTCGGTCACCCCGAACGACAGCGCCTCAGGAGACACCCGCCCCGCCGCCTCGTCGATGCGCTCCTGGTCGTCCTCCGCGCACGCCGACACGTACGCGGCGGCGGCCTCGAACAGGTTGTGCGCGCGCCGGTCCGGACCGGCCTTCCGCTCGGCGCGCGCGGACTCGCGGAACCCGGCCCAGACCTTGCGAACCCTGTCGAACACAGTGACCACCTTCCCGTCGCGGCTTGCCTCGCCGATCGCCCGCCCGCTGCTACTCAACGTAAGGTCGGAGCCGCGGCGACAGAAGAGGGAAGGCCCGGTGAAGCGCCGGGGACCGGTCAGTCGTCCCGGACGGCCAGCGCGAGGAAGCGGTCGTCCTCGTCGACGTAGGACGTCATGGTCCATCCCGCTCCGGCCAGGAGCGGCCGGAGGCGGGGCTCCGCCCGCAGGTCGTCCGGGGTGATCCGCCGGCCCTGGCGGGCGGCGAGCGCCGCGCGGCCGATCGGGTGGAACAGCGCGAGCCTGCCGCCGGGGCGCACGACGCGCGCCAACTCCCGCAGGGCAGCCGTCGGGTGGGGCAGGTGGGCGATCAGGCCGGCCGCGAACACCGCGTGGAGCGACGCGGAGCGCAGCGGCAGCGCCGCCACGTCGGCGAGCAGCAGCCGCCCGGCACGGTCCCGTCCGGCCCGTACGGCGGCCCGCAGCATGGCCGGGGTCAGATCGGCCCCGAGGACCACTCCCGAGGCCCCCACGGCGGCGCGCAGCGGCGGCAGGGCGCGCCCGGTGCCGCAGCCGGCGTCCAGGACGCGATCCCCCTCCCGGAGCCCGAGCTCGGCGACCGCGGCCGCGTAGGCGGGCCCGTCGTCGGGGAACCGGCTGTCCCAGTCGGCCGCGCGGGCGGTGAAGAACTCCTGGACGTGCGTGCGGTCGTCGCTCATGTCCGGCATGATCCCTCACCTGATTCCTCACCGGCACGGAAGTCCTCACCGGCACGGAGGACGCCCGGCGTACACGTTCGAGCGGTCGCGGTCGTTCAGGAACATCTCCACGTCATATTCCAGCACCTTCCGAAATGTGCCCGCGTGGTGCTCCCGTGCCCCGGCTGGCGTCCCGGGGCCATGGGGCACCTGGACCACGCCGCCTTCGGCCGCTGACCCCCGTACTGTCGTACGTCATGGCCTGCGCGGGCGTCGCGCCCGGCCTGCGCTGCACGGTCCGCGCGCGCTCGGCGTGAGGACGCCGGACACCTCGCGGCCGTCGCCTACGGTTTCCACAGCCTGGCCAAGGGGGCGGGCCGGCACGTCGGCGCCGGCGGTGTGCGCCAGACCATCGTGGAGACGGACGACGCCTTCCTGTTCGCGGCCGCCGCCGGCGACGGCTCCTGCCGGCCGTCCTCACCGCCGTCACGGCCGGCGCCGGCCCGGTGGCGTACGAGACGGCCCGGCTGGTCAGGGGCCTTGGTGAGCACCTCCACACGGCGCCGCGCACGAGCACGCGGCCTTCCGCCGCCGGATGAGGCGAGAAGGCGGTCGGTACGGGCGACCGGGGAGAGCAGGGGCGCCCCGGACGTGCGGGGCAGCCAGTGGATGCACACCGCCCGGCTGCCCGAGTCCGTGAGCTGACCGGTCCGCCGGGACCTCAGCCGGCGACGCCCTTCTGCGCCAGGACCTTGTCGATGGTGATCCGGACCAGGAGTTCGCCCGGCACGCCGTTGCGCGCCCCGAACTCCTCGGCGCGCTCCTCCCCCATGTACCGTGCGCCGATGCGGGTGGCCCACAACCGGAGGCCATCGAGGTCCTCCGAGAGGCGGGCCCGGCCCTGCAGCACGACGTAGCCGAACGGCGGGCGGTCGTCGTCCACACACAGGGCGACCCGCCCGTCCCGGGCCAGATTGCGTCCCTTGACGCTGGTCTTCGACGTGCTGAACACCACCTCCTCCCCGTCGAGCAGGAACCAGATCGGCGTCACATGAGGGCTGCCGTCAGCCCTGACGGTCGACAGCTTTCCGGTGCGGGTGCCCTGGGACACGAACGCCCGCCATTCCGTGTCGGTCATCTTCTGTGCCATGCCCCCATCCTCCTTGCCCGTCAGCCGGTCGTGGGGAAGGCTGGCGAGGAGACCTCCGGCCAGGGGGAGTCGTCACACGGGGAGATCAAGATCATGGCGCACAAGGGACTGGGCTGGTTGCTCGACGACCTGACCGAGCGCGTGGAACACGTGCGGCACGCACTCGTCCTGTCCAACGACGGCCTGGTCACAGGGGCGAGCACGGGACTCCGGCGCGAGGACGCCGAACACCTCGCCGCCGTCGCGTCCGGACTGCACAGCCTGGCCAAGGGATCCGGACGTCACTTCGGCGCCGGACAGGTGCGCCAGACGATGGTCGAGTTCGACGACGCGGTGCTGTTCGTCACGGCGGCCGGGAACGGCAGCTGCCTGTGCGTCCTCAGCGCCGCGGAAGCCGACATCGGCCAGATCGGCTATGAGATGACACTGCTCGTCAACCGGGTCGGCGAACACCTCGGCGTGGACGCCCGCCAGCCCGAACGGTACCCGCCCACAGACCTCTGACCTGCACGTTTACTACCCCCGCGAAGTTATCCACAGGCTTGCCGCGTGATCGGCCGGAACGGCTACGGTGGTGTGACGGCGAGCGCACAGAGCGTGAGCACGACGATCACGGCCACGACTCCACGGGGGAGACGCATCATGTCAGGCAGGACTGTCACGACACCGGACGGCCGCACGTACGCACCCGGCCGTGCCGCCCGCGAACTGGGCCTCAAGCGGCGAGAGTTCGATCTCGCCGTCGACCTCGGGCGTATCCGCACCGTGCCCGACGAAGGGGGCGGCGGGCGCCGCGTCGCCCACACCGAGATCGAGCGACTGCGCTCACAGGACGGCTTCCCCGACGCGCTCCGCGCGCGAGCGCGAAGCGTGAGCACGGGGGAGGCCGCCGGCATCATGGGCGTGACGGGTGCCAGGTTCACGCGGCTCGCCCGGCTGGGACTGCTGGTGCCGGTCGCATTCTATCTGAACCGGTACCGGACGCTCGTATGGCTCTATCTGGCCGACGAGGTCGCCCAGTTCGCGGCCGACGAGCAGAACGCCGCGCTGGTGCACGGACGCTCGCTGCCCAAGGAACTGCGGGCGCGGCTGGCGAGCGGGCTGGACCTGCGCGCCCGCAACTGGCGGGGCCGGCACCTGGGATTCCTGCTGCGCCGGGCCGAGGATCCCTGGGAGCGTGCCGGGGCCCTGGCCGCACTGCTGGACCCGGTCCAGATCGCCGACGTGGTCAAGGATCCCTACGAGCGGGCCCACGTGCACCGGTTCCGCCCCGGGCCGCCCACGCCCGGCTCGCCCGGCTCACCGGCGGCGCAGCTCGTCGAGGAACTCGTGACCGCCGACGACCCGGACGAGATCGGCTGGCTGCGCGCCGACCTCGCCCAGGCACTGGACGAGGCGCGCGCACACCGCCCCGCACCTCGCCCGGCGCCCCGTGCGGAACGCCGGGACGACGCCGGCCACACCCAACACGCGCGCCGTCCCGATCACACGCGCCACGCCAGGCACCGGCCTGCGGCACGCACCCTCCCGGCGCCCGCACAACTCCGGCCCGCGGCAAGCCCCGCTGGGGGGCCCGGCGAGCATCCGGGCCCGCCGCGCGAGCCGGAGCACCCGCGCGGCCTGCTGGGCCGGCTGCGCCGCAGGAGCCGGTGAGCGGAAGCCCGTGCGCGACACGCGACCGGGCCGTTCCCTACAGCGCCCGGAACAGCCCCTCCTGGACGACCGAGACCAGCAGACGGCCCTCCAGGTCGTAGATGCGCCCGCGGGCGAGGCCGCGCCCGCCGGTCGCGATCGGTGACTCCTGGTCGTACAGGAACCACTCGTCCGCGCGGAACGGCCGGTGGAACCACATCGCGTGGTCCAGCGACGCCATGTCGAAGCCCCGCGGACCCCACAGCGGCTCGACCGGGATCCGCACGGCGTCCAGCAGGGTCATGTCGCTCGCGTACGTCAGGGCGCAGGTGTGCACCAGCGGGTCGTCGCCGAGGGGGCCGACCGCGCGCATCCAGACCGCGCTGCGCGGCTCGGCGCCCCTGACCTCCTCCGGCGCCCAGCGCAGCCGGTCCACATACCGGATGTCGAACGGCTGGCGGCGCGCCATCCGCTCCAGCTGCTCGGGCAGCGCACCCAGATGCTCCCGGATCTCGTCGACGACCGTCGGCAGGGACTCCGGGTCCGGCACCTCGCGGGCCGGCGGCAGCTGGTGCTCGAAGCTCCCATCCTCAGGCTGGTGAAAGGAGGCGGTCAGGTTGAAAATTGTCCGGCCCTGCTGCACGGCCGTGACCCGGCGGGTCGTGAAGGACCGCCCGTCCCGGACCCGTTCCACCTGGTACACGATCGGCACGCCCGGCCGTCCCGGACGCAGGAAGTACGCGTGCAGCGAGTGCACGGGGCGGTCGCCCTCCGTGGTGCGCCCGGCGGCGACCAGCGCCTGGCCGGCCACCTGGCCGCCGAAGACCCGCTGCAGCGACTCCTGGGGGCTGCGGCCGCGAAAGATGTTGACCTCGATCTGCTCCAGGTCCAGCAGGTCGACGAGCCTCTCGGCCGGGTTGGTCATGGTTGTCTGTCTCCTGTGCTCACAGCTGGCCGACGTCGGTGACGCGGACCACGGCACGGCCTTCGGCGTCGGAGGCCGTGAGGTCGATCTCGGCGCTGATGCCCCAGTCGTGATCGTCGTCGGGGTCGTCGAAGATCTGCCGGACGCGCCACAGCCCGTTCTCCGGCTGCTCCTCGATCACCAGCAGCTTGGGACCGCGCGCGTCGGGACCGGTTCCGAGGTCGTCGTACTCGTCCCAGTACTTGTCCATGGCCTCGCCCCAGGCATCCGCGTCCCAGCCGGACTCGGCGTCCATCTCGCCCAGCTCGTCCACCTGGTCCAGGGCGGCCAGCTCCACGCGGCGGAACATGGCGTTGCGGACCAGCACCCGGAAGGCACGCGCGTTGGCGGTGACCGGCTTGACCTGGTCGGCCTTCTCCTGGGCCTCCTCGGCGGTCATCTCCTCCGGGTTGGCCAGCTGCTCCCACTCGTCCAGCAGGCTGGAGTCGACCTGGCGCACCATCTCGCCGAGCCACTCGATCAGATCCTGCAGGTCCTCGGACTTCAGATCGTCCGGAATGGTGTGCTCGAGGGTCTTGTACGCGCCGGCCAGGTAGCGCAGGACGATGCCCTCGGTGCGGGCCAGTTCGTAGAAGGAGACCAACTCCGTGAAGGACAAAGCCCGTTCGTACATGTCGCGGATGACGGACTTCGGGGACAGCGGATGGTCGCCGACCCACGGGTGGCTCTTGCGGTACGTGTCGTACGCGTGGAAAAGCAGCTCCTCCAGCGGCTTCGGGTAGGAGATCTCCTGGAGACGCTCCATGCGCTCCTCGTACTCGACCCCGTCCGCCTTCATCGCGGCCACGGCCTCGCCGCGCGCCTTGTTCTGCTGGGCGGCGAGGATCTGCCGCGGGTCGTCCAGGGTGGACTCCACGACGGACACCATGTCCAGCGCGTAGGAGGGCGACTCCGGGTCCAGCAGCTCGAAGGAGGCGAGCGCGAAGGTCGACAGCGGCTGGTTCAGCGCGAAGTCCTGCTGGAGGTCCACGGTGAGCCGGACGATCCGGCCCTCGGCGTCCGGCTTGTCGAGTTTCTCGACGATGCCGCCGTCGAGCAGCGAGCGGTAGATGGCGATCGCACGGCGGATGTGGCGCAGCTGCTGCTTGCGCGGCTCGTGGTTGTCCTCCAGGAGGTGCCGCATGGCCTCGAAGGCGTTGCCGGGCCGGGCGATCACCGACAGCAGCATCGTGTGGGTGACCCGGAAGCGGGACGTCAGCGGCTCCGGTTCGGAGGTGATGAGTTTGTCGAAGGTGTCCTCGCTCCAGGCGACGAAGCCCTCCGGGGCCTTCTTGCGGACGACCTTCCGGCGCTTCTTCGGGTCGTCGCCCGCCTTGGCGAGCGCCTTCTCGTTCTCGATGACGTGCTCGGGAGCCTGGGCGACCACGAAGCCCGCCGTGTCGAAGCCCGCGCGGCCCGCGCGGCCCGCGATCTGGTGGAACTCACGGGCGCGCAGCGTCCGCACCCGGCTGCCGTCGTACTTGGTCAGGGCGGTGAAGAGCACCGTGCGGATGGGCACGTTGACGCCGACGCCGAGGGTGTCGGTGCCGCAGATCACCTTCAGCAGACCGGCCTGGGCGAGCTTCTCCACCAGGCGGCGGTACTTGGGCAGCATGCCCGCGTGGTGCACGCCGATGCCGTGCCGGACGTAACGGGAGAGGTTGCGGCCGAACTTCGTGGTGAAGCGGAAATTGCCGATCAGCTCGGCGATCTGGTCCTTCTCCTCACGCGAGCACATGTTGATGCTCATCAGCGCCTGCGCCCGCTCGACCGCCTGCGCCTGCGTGAAGTGCACGATGTACACCGGCGCCTGCTTGGTCTCCAGCAGCTCGGTCAGCGTCTCCGTGAGCGGCGTGCGCCGGTACGCGTAGGAGAGCGGCACCGGTCGTGTCGCCGAGCGGACCACCGAGGTGGGCCGGCCGGTGCGCCGGGTGAGGTCCTTCTCGAACATCGAGACGTCGCCGAGGGTGGCCGACATGAGGACGAACTGCGCCTGGGGCAGTTCCAGCAGCGGGATCTGCCACGCCCAGCCGCGGTCCGGCTCCGCGTAGAAGTGGAACTCGTCCATGACGACCTGGCCGATGTCCGCGTCCTTGCCGTCGCGCAGCGCGATCGAGGCCAGCACCTCGGCGGTGCAGCAGATGACCGGGGCGTCGGCGTTGACGGAGGCGTCACCGGTGAGCATGCCGACGTTCTCGGTGCCGAACAGCTTGCACAGTTCGAAGAACTTCTCCGAGACCAGCGCCTTGATCGGAGCCGTGTAGAAGGTGACCTCGTCGCGGGCCAGGGCGGCGAAGTGGGCGCCTGCGGCGATCATGCTCTTGCCGGAGCCGGTGGGCGTCGACACGATCACGTTGGCGCCGGAGACCACCTCGATCAGCGCCTCCTCCTGGTGGGGGTAGAGCGTGAGACCGCGATCCTGCGCCCACGACTCGAAGGCTTCGTAGAGGGCGTCGGGGTCTGCGGTCTGCGGCAGCTGATCGATGAGGGTCACGCCCCCATCTTGCCTGGCCTCCCGGCCGATGCGGGAATCGGATGCCCGCACGAAGATCGCGAACGCTACGCTGTGTCGCCGACACGACGTCAGCGCACCAGGTCAACTGGACAGCGGCGCAAGAGGAACGGGGCGGGCAGCGGCGATGATGGGACCAGCACACTCTCTCTCGGGCGCCGCGGCCTGGCTCGGCGTCGGAGCCGCCACCACCGCGGCCGGGCACGGGATGCCCTGGCCGGTCCTGCTGTGCGGCGCGCTGATCTGCGCCGGCGCCGCCCTCGCCCCGGACCTCGACCACAAGGCCGCCACCATCTCCCGCGCCTTCGGACCGCTGTCGCGCTGGCTGTGCGAGATCGTCGACAAGCTGTCGTACGCGGTTTACAAGGCCACGAAGAAGCAGGGCGACCCGCGTCGCTCCGGTGGGCACCGCACGCTCACGCACACCTGGCTGTGGGCGGTCATGATCGGCGCGGGCGCCTCCGTGCTGGCGATCACCGGAGGGCGCTGGGCGGTGCTGACGATCCTCTTCGTGCACCTGGTCCTGGCCATCGAGGGCCTGCTGTGGCGGGCGACCCGGGGGGCCAGCGCCGACGTCCTGGTGTGGCTGCTGGCCGCGACGAGCGCCTGGATCCTCGCCGGTGTGCTGGACCAGCCGGGCCACGGGGCGGACTGGCTGTTCACGGAGCCGGGCCAGGAGTACCTGTGGCTCGGGCTGCCGATCGTGCTCGGCGCGCTGGTGCACGACGTCGGGGACGCGCTGACCGTCTCGGGCTGCCCGATACTGTGGCCGATCCCGGTGGGCCGCAAGCGCTGGTACCCGCTCGGACCGCCGAAGGCCATGCGGTTCCGGGCGGGCAGCTGGGTGGAGCTCAAGGTGCTGATGCCGGCGTTCATGGTCCTCGGGGGAGTGGGCGGTGCGGCCGCCCTCAACGTGATCTGAGGTCCCGCACGGCGCGGGCGGCGTCAGTCCGAGCCCTGCCGCGCCCCTTCACCTTGCCGCGCACCCTCCGCCTGCCGCGTTCCTTCTCCGTACCGGCGTTCGCAGCGGGCGACGCGGCCCTCGCGGTCGACCGTGCGGGCCTTGCCGGTGGAGAAGGGGTGGCTCTCCGAGGAGATCTCGACGTCCACGACGGGGTGGCTCTCGCCGTCGTCCTACTCGACGGTCCGGTCGCTGGCCGCGGCCGAGCGGGTCAGGAACGCGTGGCCGGCGGCACGGTCTCGGAAGACGACCGGATGGTGGTCGGGGTGCTTGTCCTGCTGCATGGCTGCTCCTGGTCCGCGGGGGACGAGGGCGTCGGACGGGCGGGGCGGGCGTCAGCCCGAGAGGGCGTCCTCGTCGACGATGTGGATGGCGGCCTCCTCTGCGGAGGCGGCCGCTCCGTCGATGCCGACGTCGGTGGCGACCAGGGCGGCCTCCTCGTCCTCGTGCGCTCCCTCGTCGGGGGCGACGAGCCGCCCGGAGCGGACCGCGCCGACCTCGTTGTCCAGGAGTTCCCCGTCGGTGTCCTCGCTGTCGCCGATGCCGTCCACGTCGGGTACGGCCGGCTCGGGCAGTTCCTCGGCCAGCCGCTGGTCCAGGGATTCGCCCTGGACCCGCTCGGCCGCCGTCACACCGGTGTGCTCCACCGCCCACGGCCGCTCCGGAGGGGACCAGCCCCGGTCCAGGGGGTCGCTGACACCGTCGTACTCGAGGGTGTCCTCAGCGTCGAGCAGCCCCGTGTCCTCCCGCTGCTCGGATCCGTCGGGCTGGTAGACGTCGTCTCCCCATCCGTCGGCGTTGTTCACGGGTACCTCCAGGGAATGAGGACGGGGCCGCTCCCGCCACGGTCGGCGGCGGGCCGCCCGTGCCGGGGACACAGACTGCGCCCATCGCGGTCCCGCGCACTTCGCGGGTGCTCCCCGAGCCTGCGCCGCTCTCCAGCCTTCCACCCCTGTTCGCCCCCGCGCAACGGCACGGGCACCCACCTGGGGCGGGCCGCCGGGACGAGGGAGGCCCACCTGCGGGCACCGGGCGGGGGAGGGGCGCCACGGCCCGGACGGTGCGCGGCGGCACCCGGTGCCGGGCCGGGCGCGGCCCCCGCGAGGCCGCACCCCCCTCGCCGTCCTCCCTCACCCGTGCCACGACCTCCACAGCGCCGCGTACGCCCCGTCCGCCGCGACCAGCTCCGGGTGACTGCCGAGCTCGCTGATGCGCCCGTTCTCGACGACCGCGATGACGTCCGCGTCGTGGGCGGTGTGCAGACGGTGGGCGATGGCGACGACGGTCCGGCCGTCGAGCACGCGGGCCAGGGAGCGTTCCAGGTGGCGGGCCGCGCGCGGGTCGAGCAGGGACGTCGCCTCGTCCAGGACCAGCGTGTGCGGGTCGGCCAGCACCAGCCGGGCCAGCGCGATCTGCTGGGCCTGCGCCGGGGTGAGCGCCAGCCCGCCCGAGCCGACCTCGGTGTCCAGCCCCTTCTCCAGGGCACGCGCCCAGCCGTCCGCGTCCACCGCGCCGAGCGCCGCCCACAGCTCCGCCTCGACGGCCTCGCCGGGAGTCTGCCCGCCCGCGGGGAGCCGGGAGTGGGGGAGGGCGAGCAGCAGGTTGTCGCGCAGGGAGCCGACGAAGACGTGGTGCTCCTGGTTGACGAGGGCCACGTGGGAGCGGACGCGTTCCGCGGGCATCCGGGACAGTTCCGCGCCGCCGAGGGTGACCCGCCCCGCACGGGGCGCGTAGATGCCGGCGAGCAGTCGGCCCAGTGTGGATTTGCCCGCGCCGGAGGGACCCACCAGCGCCACCCTGGTGCCGGGGGCGACCTCCAGGGACACCCGGCGCAGTACGTCGACGCCCTCGACGTAGCCGAAGCGCACCCGGTCGGCGTGCACGTCCCGCCCGTCGGGCACCAGCGCCGGGTCCCCGGCGTCCGGCTCGATGTCGCGGACCCCGACGAGCCGGGCCAGCGAGACCTGGGCCACCTGCAGCTCGTCGTACCAGCGCAGGATCAGCCCGACCGGATCGACGAGCATCTGCGCGATCAGCGCGCCCGTGGTCAGCTGCCCGATCCCGAGCCAGCCCTGGAGCACGAACACCCCGCCGGCCATCAGGACGGAGGCGAGCACGGTCACGTGCGTGACGCTGATGACCGGGAACAGCACCGACCGCAGCCAGAGCGTGTAGCGCTCCCAGGCCGTCCACTCCTTGATCCGCCGTTCCGACAGCTCCACCCGGCGGGCGCCGAGCCGGTGCGCCTCGACGGTGCGCCCGGCGTCGACGGTCTCGGCCAGGGCCGCGGCCACGGCGGCGTAGCCGGCGGCCTCCGAGCGGTAGGCGGCCGGTGCCCGCCGGAAGTACCAGCGGCAGCCGGCCACCAGCAGCGGCAGCGCGAGCAGCGCGGCGGCCGCCAGCGGAGGTGCCGTGACGGCCAGGCCGCCCAGCAGCAGAGCCACCCACACCACACCGATCGCCAGCTGGGGCACGGCCTCACGCATGGCGTTGGCGAGCCGGTCGATGTCGGTGGTGATCCGGGACAGCAGATCACCCGTTCCGGCCCGCTCCAGGACACCCGGCGGCAGCCCGACCGACCGGACGAGGAAGTCCTCGCGCAGGTCGGCCAGCATCCGCTCGCCGAGCATCGCGCCACGCAGCCGCACCTCGCGCACGAACACGGCCTGCACGACCAGCGCGACCAGGAAGAACGTCACCGTGATGCCCAGGTGCGGCTCACGCGCGCCGTCCGCCACCCGCTCGACGAGACCGCCCAGCAGGTAGGGGCCGGCCATGGAGGAGACGACGGCGACCGTGTTGACGCCGACGAGGAGCAGGAAGGCCCGGCGGTGCCGGCGGAACAGTTCGGCCACGTAGGCGCGTACGGTGGTCGGGGCGCCGACGGGCAGGGTGTGCGCCGTCGTCGGAGCCGCCGGGTCGTACGCCGGTGGCGCCACGCCGATCATGCGGTCTCCTCGATCTCGTCAAGTTCGTCCAGTTCGTCGAGGTCACTGACGTCGAACTGGTCCAGCACGCCGCTCAGTACGGCCTCCTCCTCGGCCTCCTCTGCGGTTTCCCGGGTCACCACGGCCCGGTACCGGGGCTCGGCGTGCACCAGCTCACGGTGCACGCCGGCCGCCACCGCCTCGCCCTCGTGCACCAGCACCACCCGGTCCGCGCGGTCCAGCAGCAGCGGCGAGGAGGTGAACACGACCGTCGTGCGCCCGGCCCGCAGATCGCGCACGCCCTCCGCGATCCGCGCCTCGGTGTGGGAGTCGACGGCGGAGGTCGGCTCGTCCAGCACGAGCACCTCGGGGTCGCTGATCAGCGACCGGGCGAGGGCGAGCCGCTGGCGCTGGCCGCCGGAGAGGGAGCGCCCGCGTTCGGTGATGCGGGCGTGCATCGGGTCCTCGGCGTCGAGCGAGCCCTGTACGAGCGCCGCCAGCACGTCCTCGCACTGCGCGGCCGACAGGGCCCGCTCCGCGGTGACGTCTCCGGAGGCGGGTACGTCGAGCAGTTCGAGCAGGGAGCCCGACAGCAGCACGGGGTCCTTGTCCTGGACCAGGACGGCCGTGCGCGCGCGGTCGAGCGGCAGGTCGTCGAGCGGCACGCCGCCGAGCAGTACCGACGGGCCCTGCTCCGGCGGATGCCCGCCGAGGCGCTCGGCCAGTCGCCCCGCCGCGTCGGGGTCGCCGCACACCACGGCGGTGAGCCGCCCGTGCGGTGCGAGCAGACCGGTGGCCGGGTCGTACAGGTCCCCGGAGGGCAGCCCACTCGCCCGCGCGCCCGGTCCCGACTCCGCCCGCGTGCCCGGTCCCGACTCCGCCCGCGTGCCCGGTCCCGACTCCGCCCGCGTGCCCGGTCCCGACTCCGCCCGCGTGCCCGGTCCCGACTCCGCCCGCGTGCCCGGTCCCGACTCCGCCCGCGTGCCCGGTCCCGAGTCCGCCCGCGTGCCCGGTCCCGAGTCCGGCCGCGTGCCCGGTCCCGACTCCGCCCGCGTGCCCGGTCCCGACTCCGCCCGCGTG